>CAWVLE010000042.1:0-3255 GCA_963929805.1 uncultured Eubacteriales bacterium
AATAGGTGGAATCGGGATACATTTCGCCGTTTTCATACGGCACGGTGGTATCGATGGTAAATTCAATGCCGGCAACCTGCGGGAAGGCGCCAATTGCGTCGGGGGTCGTGCAGGTAGCCGCTTCCAGCGCCTCGAGCAGTTCCGCGCCGGTTACGGTAAGCACCGATATCTCGTTTCCGTAGGGGAACACGGTCTTCATGTCGTTCATGGTGATATCGCCCGCAGGGATGGACGCGCGGATGCCGCCGCCGTTTGTCACAACCGCGACCACGTCAAGCCCGGTAGCCTCGCGCGCCGCCCACAGCATGGCGTCGCAGGCGAAGTCGCCCAGGTTGGTCTCCTCGGTGCGCACGCCCGGTTCGCGTTCGCCGTTTAAGTCCACCTCGGTGGTGGCAAACGGCTCGGACAGTTGGGCGTTTACCTCGTCGTTTACGCCGTTTACCAGCGCGGCGACCTCTTCGTCCTGATGGAGCGCCGGGATCAGCCTGGCGGACAGCGTCTCGCCGTCAAACACCACTTCGCCCAGGTTGTGGCCATACTCGCCCGTGCTGACCAGCATGGTTTCGCCCACCATTTCGCCTTCGATCACGCTATGGCTGTGGCCGTCGATGAACAAGTCGATACCGGTCACGTTTTCGATTACGTCTTTGGAACGGTTGGGCTCGCTCTCATCGTCCGTACCCAGGTGCCCCAGGCACACGATCAAATCGCAGTTTTCCGCGGCCAGCGCGTCCACCTGCGCCTGGGCGCAAGCGTAAAGCTCTTCACCCTGGGCGAAAGTAATGCCCTTTACCTTATCGGGATGGGCCTTGGTCATGGTTTCGGGCGTATCCAATCCAAACACGCCTACCTTCATGCCGTTGTCCATCTCAAAAATCTTGTACGGTTCAAACGCCGGTTCTCCATCGGCGGTATAGGTGATATTCGCGGCCAGAATGGGGAACTGCGCAACTTCTCTGAGCTGAAGCAGGTTATCCAATCCCCAGTCGAATTCGTGGTTACCGGGCGTCATGGCGTCATAGCCCGCCGCGTTCATAAATTCTATCGCGGTCTTGCCATAGCTCAGGTTGACAATCGGCATGCCCTGCGTGGCGTCGCCCGCGTCCAGCAAAAGCACGGCGTTACCCGCGTTCAGCGCGTCATCCTTATATTGGGCAATTTCGGCATAACCCATCGCCCCGTCTTCCAGGCTGGCCACCGCCCGGCCATGAATGTCGTTGGTATGCAGTATTACCAGTTTGCCTGTGGTTTCCTGCTCGGCCCATGCGCATGTGGAGAACAACATGACCAGCATGGCGAGCGCCAGCATAAGCGCGCTTAGTTTTTTACCCATCGAACCCATACCCCCTTTTTTTGTTGGACGCCTAACGCATCCATTTATTATATTTTAACAAAACGCGGGCAAACCGTCAAGAACTCTTATCAAGCGCATGTCAAGCCGGCTATAAATATTTGAAAAGATTCACGCGCGTATCGGCTAATGAACATTTACCACTTGACCAGCTGGTAATAGATCCGCGCCGTAACCCGGTATACCACGATGTAAACCAGCGTAAAGGCGGCTGCGGTAATCAGTATGCACAGGTTGGTAATCATGGGATCGTACAGCAAAAATACGCCCAGGATTTTCGAGATCATGTTGCTGGCGGCCACTACGTGTATAAGCGCGGCCAACAGCGGCAAAAAGAACACGATCAGTATCTGGCGGTTGATGGTCAAGCGCACTTCCACGTCGCTCATGCCGACCATCTGCATCACGCGGAAACGGTCCGCGTCCTCCATGCCCTCGGAAACCTGCTTAAAATAGATAATCAAAACCGTATTGAGTATGAACAGCAGCGACAAAAACGTGCCCAGGAAGATCAGTCCGCCATATATGCCGTAACCATCCTGCCGCGAGCTGAATGCGTCGGATACGCTGTATCCATAGTTGTTGCCCTGCGCGTTTTCCGCGCAATATTCTTCAAGCAGGGTTCTAAGCTCCTGCGCGTAGGCCAGGCAGTTTTCCTCGCTGCCCGAAATATCCATCGCCAGGTTGGCGTTCATGTCCATGTCGGGCGTCAGGTATCCTTCGCACAGCGCCAGGTACAGCGCGTCGGCCGCCTCTCGGTCGCGCGCCACCAAAAACGCCCGCCTTTTCTCTTCCGAGCGCGCGGTTTTGGTAAACACCGTGTCTTTCAGCACGCCGCGCAACACCCATTTGCCGCCCGGCAGGTCGAAATCCTTTTCCCGGTAAATATCCCGGCTGCACAGCAAAAGCACCTCGTCGGCCAGCAGCTGGGTATCCTCATCGCCCGTGGCGGTGGAATAGTCGTCAAAGGGTATGACGCATACCAATACGCTGTCTTCGTAGCCCGGCATCCGGTTTACACCGGCCGTTTCCTGTTCAAGCAGCAGTTCCCCGTCGTAAGCGCCGGCCCATATCTGGCGGTTTTCGTACACGATCTGGCGCGTAATCGTAACCCCATACGCGTTCGAAAGCGACATCGCCTCCTGGTTAAGCTGCAAAACGGTATCGCGCGCCATGTTGCTTTTGCTGCCGGAAACGCTTACGCTGATATCGCTGGGTACGGTCTGGTTTAAGATGCTTTCCTGGCCAAAGTACAGCGAGCAGCAGGCCGACATGGTAACCAGCACCATCGTAGAGAGGATGCATATATTGGCCAGGCCCGAAGCGTTCTGCTTCATCCTGTGCATAAGTCCGGACACCGCGATGAAGTTTTTCGATTTATAGTAAAAGCGCTTGCGCTTTTTCATGCGTCCCAGCACGAACACGCTGCCCGATATGAACAGCATGTAGGTGGCGATGATCACGACGATTACCGCCGGCCAGAAAAAAATCAGGGCAAAAGCCGGCTGCTTAACGGTTATGGCCACAAAGTATGCCGCGCCCATGCCCAATACGCCCAGCACGGTCATGGGCAGAACAAAGCGCACCTTTTTCTCGCCCATTTTTTCGCCGCGCAGCAGGTCGATTGGGCTGGCCAGGCGCACTTGCATCAGATTGTACAGCGTGGTCAGCACAAAAATAAAGCCAAACATCGCGATTACCGCGATAAACGATCCGATGGTAAACTCAAAACGGCTGTCGGGCGCGGTATGTATCGCCCTCATCAACATCATAAAGCACAGCTTACCAAACACGCACCCAAACGCGATGCCGGCCGCCAGCGCCGCGCAGGTCAGCATAAGATTTTCGTGAAAGATCATCCGGCCCACGTGACGTTTTTCCAACCCCAGCACGCCGTACAGGCC
>CAWVLE010000043.1:0-4260 GCA_963929805.1 uncultured Eubacteriales bacterium
GCGCAGGCCGCACAAAACGTGTGCGCCAGGGCCAATGCGTACCTTGCGCAGTAGCGGCGCGGGCCGCCGGGAGGCCTTGAATGGATACCTGTTCCTGCTGCCCAGCCTGACCGGCGTGTGTGCGCTGCTGGTGTTCCCCATGGCGGATACGGTGCGCCGGTCGTTTCTCTCCGTCGCCGGACAATGGCGGGGGCTGGAAAATTACCAGACGATATTGGACAACGCTTCTTTCCACCTTGCGGCCGGGAACACCGCGCGCTTCCTGGCCGTAGCCATTCCTTTACTTTTGCTCCTGTCGCTGGGAGCCGCGTTAATGGCCGAGCGCGCGCCGGCGCTTATAAAATCCAGCTTTCTCGTGCCGTTGGCGCTGCCGGTTGCCGCCCTGGCGCTCATCTGGCGGGTACTGTTTGACGCCCACGGCCTGGTCAACGCGGCGCTGAATGCCATGGGCATGGATGCGATAACTTTTCTGGATTCCGGCGCATCGTTTTGGGTGCTGGTAGGCAGCTATATCTGGAAGAACGCCGGCTTTGACATGGCGCTCATTTTTGCCGCGCTGGCAAACATCCCTGCGTCCTGCTATGAGGCCGCTCAATTGGACGGCGCGGCGCGCCTTAAACAAATTCGCTACATAACGCTTCCGTATCTGTATCCTACGCTGTTTGTCGCCGCCGTGCTGTCGGTAATCAACGCCTTTAAGGTGTTTCGTGAGGCCTATCTGGTGGCGGGCAACTATCCGCACGAGCGCATGTACCTTTTGCAGCACCTGTTCAATAACTATTTTTTGCGGCTGGATGTAGATAAACTGTGCGCGGATGCGACGTTAACCGCGCTTGCGCTATCGGCGCTTATACTGCTCCTTGAAAAAATATGGGGGAGGCCGCGCGCTTGAGGATGATCGAAAAATCGCTTTGGATGGGCGCGTGCGCGCTATTGTCTTTTACGATGCTGTTGCCGCTTGGCATGCTGTTAACCGGTTCCATGATGGGAAGCCAAGAGGCGCTCAGGGCGCTGAAACCCGTGTTTTCGCAGGCGGATGGATACGCTTTCTGGCCGTTGCTGCCGCAGTATCCCACGCTGCGCGGTTACATCGAACTGATGCTGGACCGGCCGGAATTTTTTGCCGTGTTCTGGAATTCCGTTTGCTATGCGGCGTTTTCGTTGCTTGGGCAACTGGTGGGCGTTGGAGCGGCCTGGAGCTTTGCCCGTTACCGCTTTTACTTTAAAAAGGCCATATTTGCGCTGTACGTTTTCCTTATGCTGATGCCGTTCCAGGTGACTATGATCGGGCAATATCTGACGCTGGACGCCTTGCGCCTAATCGACACGCGCTGGGCGATCATCCTGCCGGCGGCGTTTTCCACAATGCCGGTTTTTATCATGACGCGCTTTTTTGAAGCGATTCCCAATACCATACCGGAAGCGGCGCGCATGGACGGCGCCGGGGAGATATACGTCTTTGCGCGCATCGCACTGCCGCTGGGTTTTCCCGGATTGCTCAGCGCGGCGGTGCTGGATTTTATTGAGGTATGGGCCATGATCGAACAGCCGATGACTTTTCTGCGCGCCCAACGGCTGTGGCCGCTGTCGCTGTACCTGCCGCTGATTACGGAGCAGTCGCTGGGCTGGGCGATGACCGCGTCGGCCATCGCGCTGATTCCGCCGCTATTGGTGTTTCTGTGCGGCCAGCGCTACCTCGTTGAGGGGATTGGCGCTATGGGGCTTAAGGAGGAATAAGGCGAAATGCAAAGTATTGTCAAAGGAAAAACGGATCTGATTTGGCCGCGCGTGCTGGGCTATTTTCTGCTGGCCATGCTGCTGCTAACACTGGCAAGCCGGGCGGCCGGCGCGATACTTTTGCCGGTAGTCGAGGTAGGCCGTCCTCTGCCGGGCGCGCTTTCCCACGTGGTGACCCTGCGCGGCGTTATCGAGGCGGAGGAGCAACGGCCGGTTCTGGCGGAACCGGGGTTATCGATCGCGCGCATCTATGTCCATGCCGGTCAGAAGGTGGAAAAAGGGGAGACGCTTATCGGTTATGACCGGCAATGGCTTCAAGATACGCTTGAAGAAAAGCGCGTGGCGCTGCAGGCGCTTAACCTGCAGGCGCAGATCGACGCTTTGGATGCCGGTTTGCCGTCCGGCGAAGCCGTTCAACCCGGCCAGTCCGGCGCCTCGGATTCTAAGCGGCAGGCCCTTAAACAACAGCTTCACAGCCTGGAAAGCGACGCGGCGCAGGCAGAGGTAGACCGCCTTTCGCAATTGTTGTACAGCGGCGCGGCGTTGACCGCGCCCATTGCCGGTACGGTCACGGAGGTGCTGGTAGATGTGGGCGACATTGCCACAACCACAGCGGCGATAAAACTGGCGCCGGCAGCCTGCGCGCTAATCGTGCGTTGCGAGGTTACCGGCGAACAGGCGGAACATCTCTTTGCCGGTATTAAGGCGCGCTTGCAGCTTTCCGGCGAAAGCTTGCCCGGCGAGGACGGAGCGACCCTCATCAGCCTTACGCCTGCGGCGGCGGGATACGAGGCCGTATTTGCATTGCCGGAGGGATATGGCGCCATTGGACAGACCGTTTTGCTGACCGCCACGCAGACGACCGAAACCTACGATATGTGCGTACCGCTGGACGCGATCGTTTATCGCGCGGGCACGGCGGGCGTATACCGCATCCAAACGGGGCAGAGCGTGCTGGGCGAGATCGAGTACGCGGAATTTGTCGCGGTAACCATCCGGGAAACCGATGCTCAGTCCGCGGCGATTGAGGGCGCGCTGCTTACGCAGGATCAGGTGATTATCTCCAGCAACAAGCCGGTCGGCGAGGGAGACCGCGTCAGGAGCGAGACGTGAAGCGTTTGGTTATGAGACTAATATGGTTGACGGCGTTCGTGCTTTGCTTTACGGCCGCCGCCTGTCACGCCCTCAATACGCACAGGGCGTGGCGGGCCAGCGCGGCTTGCTCCATCCAAGCCGCCACCGGCGACAGCCTGGCGCCGCTAACCGCCCTGTATCCCGAAACCGAATGGACGGCCTATACCCAGGGTTACGAGCTTTTGCGCGTGGCGAACGACGCGCTTCCCGCGCGCGGCGCGCAGGTACAGGCGCTCTGCTTTCTTGGCGACCCGGAACGCATCGCCTTTTTCCCCATGGCCTCCGGGCGGTTGCCGGGCGAGGGGGAGAGCGGCGTATGCGCCCTGGACGCAAATACTGCCTACGCGCTATTTCGCGATACCGGCGCGGAAGGCAAACGCGTCCGGGTTGGCGGCGCTTCTTTGATGGTAACCGGCGTAATCCAGATGGAACGATCGATTTTGTTGCTGCCCGCTGCGCAGGACGCGCGCTTTGACCGTCTGGTGGCGGATACCCGTGAGGAACTGGCCGCGCTGGTTACCGCGCTCGGGGAAGAAATGGATTTTTTTGAATTTAGCGGCGCGGAGGCGGCGCGGGCCGCAGACGTACTGTGCGCGTTTCCCTGTGCTTTGCTTGTCTGTTTTATGCTGTCCGCATTGCGCAGGCGCGTGGGCTGGCGCAGAAAAATAGCAAATCTCCTCTTGTGGGCGTTTGCCGCAGCCGTGATTTTGGCGGTATTCTGGTGCGTTCCGGTTCGGCTGCTGCCGTCGCGTTGGTCGGAGTTTGACTTCTACGCGCGGCTGTTGGACGCCTTCCGAACGCGCGCCGTACGGCTGCCCGACGCCCGTGACCGGCTGATGCGAAGCGACCTTGTCCGCGTGGGCGCGTGGAGCCTGCTGTCCTGCGCGGCGCTATGGATGGAAAGGAAGTGGATGCGATGCGAAAGAGTCTTGTGATCCTGTTTCTGATTTTATGTATTGGCTGCCGGGCCTGCGCCGGGCCCTTGCCGGCGGCCACCGTGCCGGACGCGCACGAGCAATTTGAACGGTATCAGAGCTTTAATATAGATAAAACCACCGGAGAATGGTCGGCCCATACGCTGATCGCCGGCCAACTACTAAGCGCGGTCGCGCAGGGAGAGGCAAACGGCTACATGAGCGGCGGGGTATGCATACTCTATCCCGGCGTGCGCGGCAACCGCGACCTGTCGCTGCTGGAACCTGTCCTATATGTATATCTGTTCAAAAACGACCCGATTGGAGCCGATGCGCTGTCCATCGTTACAGGAGGCGTACGTTACGACTTTGCGCTATCGGCGGAGGAAACGGATGTTGACGGCAAAAAATGCGAACGGTTCACGCTGCCGCTGGACGAGGAGACGCTGCCGCTTCTATATAGTTTTGCGGCCCA
>CAWVLE010000044.1:0-6413 GCA_963929805.1 uncultured Eubacteriales bacterium
CGGATGCACCGGTCGTAGTTTTCCTTTAGCAGGCGCTCGTCCAACCCGCGCGTTTCGCGTCCGAACACCAGAAAATCGTCCGCGCCATAGCGCGCCTGGCAATAATCCCTGGGCGCTTTGGTCGTGGCAAAATGCATGTTGGCGTTTGGGTAGCGCCTTAAAAACTCGGCCAGGTTTTCATATAACGAAAATTCCATCATATGCCAGTAATCCAGCCCGGCCCGCTTAAGATACCTGTCGTCCAGCGAAAAACCCAGCGGCTTGATCAGATGCAGCCGCGCGCCGGTAGCGGCGCAGGTACGGGCGATATTTCCGGTATTTTGAGGTATTTCAGGGTTGACCAATACGATATGCATTTCATCCTCCCGCGCGCGTTTAGCCTTGCACGCGCGCCAGCACCTGTTCGCTAATGACCCGGCCCACGCCCGACTGATCGTGCGGGGGCGCAATGATATGCGCGACGGCCTTCAATTCCGGCACCGCGTTTCCCATGGCAACCGCGACGCCCGCCGCCGCGAGCATATCATAATCGTTCAGATTATCGCCAAAGGCCATGGTTTCGTCTCGCTCAATTTCAAGATGCGCGGCCAACGCGCGCAGCGCGGCGCCCTTCCCCGCGCCTTCATAGACCACTTCCACGTTGTCAAACCAGCTGCTGGAAACCAGGCAGGGCGCGCCGCATGTTTTCAGCGCCTCGCTCAGCGCGGCCAGGCGGACTGAATCCAGGGAAAAGGCCACGAATTTATAGGGGTTAATCAGCCCCTCAGACCGCATGCGCGCGCTGTCGTCGGCCACCACCTCCACGGTATAACCGCCGTCTGAAACGACGCCTTTCGCGTTTGAGGACCTGCGCGCGTTTACGCCGCGCAAAACCGAGCCGTCCGCGCCGCTTATGTTGTTCTGATACATCCTGTCGTGGCCGTAGCACACAAAGTACAGCCCGCTTTCCAGCATCGTCTGGTAGATCCGGCGCGCCGCGTCCAGCGGAAAGGTCCTCTCAAATATAACCGGGCCGTCGGGCGTTAAATCTACCCGCGTGCCGTTGCTGGAAATCACCGGGCTGTTTAGCCCGATCCCTTTGGCGATTTCGCGCACCGACTCCAGACTGCGCCCGCTGGCCAGCACGGGAAAAATGCCCCGCTGCTCACACGCGCGCAGCGCCCGCGCGTTCTCATCGGAAACTTTGCCGTCCTTTCCCAGCAACGTGCCGTCCAGATCCATGGCGATCAACCTTATGCTCACCGTACGTCTATGCCCCTTTCCATCCCCACGCGCGCCCGCCGCTTACCTTTCCATCCATGCGGCAGGAAAGCGCGGCGCGGATTCAAACGCCATCGCGCGATATTTTTCGCCCAGCGCGCACTGGGTTATTTTTAGCCGCACGCACCACAACGCCGGATTTTTCGCGTGGAAATCCCGGTTGACGTCGCGCCTGCCATATTTGTCGTCGCCCAGCAGCGGATGCCCGGCATAGGCCATGTGGGCGCGAATCTGGTGGGTGCGCCCGGTTACCAGATCAATCTCCAATTCCGAAAGCCCGCCCGGCGTCGCGCGAATCAGCCGGTACCCGGTCTCAATTTTCTTTGCGCCCGGCAAAGCGCGGCTTACCACGCGCACGCGCGAAGCGGCCGCGTCCTTGATAAGCCACCCGCTCATGCGTGCGGATTGTCTCTCCGGCCGCCCGACCACAATCGCGCGATAGGTTTTTTGAATGTCGTGGGCCTTAAAGGCCTCCAGCATCGCGGCGTGCGCGCGTTCCCCGTGCGCGCAAAGCACGACGCCGCCGGTACCGGTATCCAGCCGGTGGCAAAGCCGCGCGTCCGGAAATCTTGCCCTAAGCCGGCTAAGCAGCGTATCGGCGCCGATTTGCTGCCCGTCCGCGTCTACCGGTAAATTGGCCGGTTTGTCGGCCACGATCAGGTTTTCGTCCTGATAGATTATGTCCAGCGTACCGGCAAGCAGCGCCTCGTCGATATACAGCGTCAGCCGGTCGCCGCCGCGCACCAACGCATCGCCGCCCGAACGCGCGCCGTTTATGCGCACGTCGTGCCGCTTAAGCATTTCCCGCGCGGCGCGGCTGTCCAGCATGGGCCAGGCGCGCGCGATATAGCGCTTAAGCGTAAGTTCCTCCACCGCGTCCGGCACCCGATGCACGTGCATGCCGCCACACCCCACAAAAAGGGGCCGTCTCATTTTATAATGACACAGCCCGCTTTGTTTTTTTAAATCAATCAGCTCAGCTTCATAATCCATCCGAACGGATCCGGACGCAGGCCATACTGTATGCCTACGAGCGTATCGTACATCTGCTGCGCGATGGGGCCGATCTTGCCGCCGCTGATCTCGATTTTCTTATCCTCCCAGCACAGCTCGCCGACGGGCGATACAACCGCCGCCGTGCCCGTGCCAAACGCCTCGTCCAGGCGCCCGTTTTCCGCGGCCTCAAAAACTTCCGCAATGGAGATGCGCTTTTCTTCGGTGGGGATGCCCGCCTCGCGCGCCAGTTTCAAAATGGAGTCGCGCGTAATGCCGGCCAGGATGGAGCCGTTCAGTTCGGGCGTTACCAGTTTACCGTCGATGACGAACATGATGTTCATGGAGCCGACTTCTTCCACGTATTTCTGCTCCACGCCGTCCAGCCACAGCACCTGATCGTAGCCCTTCTTCTTGGCCACCTCGCCCGCCTTGATGGAGGCGGCGTAGTTGCCCGCGGTTTTCGCAAAGCCGAAACCGCCGCGTACGGCGCGCACATAATGATCTTCTACATAAATGCCTACCGGCGCAAGCCCATGCGCGTAATAGGCGGCCACAGGCGACAAAATGATGTAGAAATAATAGCACCGCGACGCGCGCACGCCCACGTACGGGTCGGTAGCGATTACGGTCGGCCGGATATAAAGCGACGTGCCGACCTCGCTGGGCACCCAGTCCTTTTCAACCTCAAGCAGCTTTTCCAGGCCCTTCATCACCAGATCCACATCGAACTGGGGAATGGACAGCCGGTCGGCCGAAATGTTCATGCGTTTAAAATTGTCCCTCGGGCGGAATAGCTGCAGCCCGCCGTCGGCGCGCCGATAGCACTTCATGCCTTCAAAAATGGTCTGGCCGTAATGCAGCACCATCGTGGCGGGATCCATCTGGAAGGAATGATAGGGTTCCACGCGCGGGTCGTGCCAGCCCTCCTCGGGCGAATAGTCCATCATAAACATGTAGTCGGTAAAAATCCGGCCGAAACCCAGTTTAGAGGAATCGACAGGTTTTTCCTTAAGCGTAGCGGCCGGCACGAATCTGATTTCCTGCATGATTATCTCTCCCATCACGCGCATTTTCTTTGATAAAATTCCATTTAAGTATAGCCGCTCGACGCGAATTTTGCAAGTTTGCTTTGGGTAAATTTCATTATATTTTCTTTTCCGGCCGTTTTCTGCCCATAAAAAAGGCGGCGAAACCCGCGCCTGCACGTCAAAACGCGCCCATCTTTCGAGTTTTACCGCCGGCAACGGCTTAAGACTATGTTTTATTATTTTCCGCCTGGTTCGCGCTTTTTTGCGCCTTGGCGGCGTTTAGACGCTTCATCGTCTCAAAGGCCTCGCGTCCGACCAACGTATTGGTTCCCATGCAGTCGCTGCAACGCGCGCCGCATTGCGGGCACACGCATCCCAGGCGCATGCTTTCGGCATGCGCCATATACGCGCCGCACTGGGGACATCCACAGCGCATATTCCTTTCCTCCTTTTGCCGTAAAAAGTGCATATGTTTACTTCTGCGCGCGAAACGCGTTTTCCTTCATCGGGCGCGCAAAAAGCCGCGCTTTCCCCCTTGCAGGCGGCATGTATATGCGGTAATATGGACTTAGTTAAACGCAGTTATACATATTAAAAATGCGGGAGGTAAATCGGTCATGTTCAGCTCGCAAAAGCTGTTTGTCATCAACCCGGGCGATACGGTAGCGGTAGCGCTTTGTCCGCTGTCGGCGGGCGAAACGCTGGGCGCGCCTGACGGCGAAATAACGCTAAAAAACGACATCCCATTTGGGCATAAAGTGGCGCTTAGCGACATCGGCGCGGGTGAAAACGTAATAAAATATGCGCAGCCCATCGGGCGCGCAACCCGGCCCATCGCGCGGGGCGAACACGTACATACCCACAATCTGGCCACCAATCTTTCCGGATTGCTTGAATACCGCTACCGGCCGGAAGCGGCCGGACATGCGCGCGCCGCCTCCGGCAATCTGTTTTTCGACGGTTATCTTCGGCCCGACGGCTCTATCGGCGTGCGCAACGAGATATGGATCGTTCCCACCGTCGGCTGCGTAAACAACACCGCGCGGTTGATCGCCGAGGAGGCCAACCGCCGTTTTGCAGGCATGACCGACGGCGTATTCACCTTTGCGCACAATATGGGGTGCAGCCAGCTGGGCGACGATTTACAGTGTACCCAGCGCATTTTGAAAGGATTGGTGCAAAACCCCAACGCGGGCGGCGTGCTGGTGCTCAGCCTGGGCTGCGAAAACAATAACCTGGATGTATTCCGCCCGATGCTGGGCGACTACAACCCCGACCGGGTAAAATTCCTGATCACGCAGCAATGCGAGGACGAAATCGAAGCCGCGTTGGCGCTTATCAAACAGTTGGTCGCCTACCTGACCGGTATGCGCCGGCGGCCAATTCCCGTTTCCAAATTGGTGCTTGGCCTTAAATGCGGCGGATCCGACGCGTTTTCCGGCATTACGGCCAACGCGCTGTGCGGCCGCATCAGCGACCGGTTGACCGCCCTGGGCGGCACCGCCGTGCTTACCGAAGTGCCCGAAATGTTTGGCGCGGAGACGCTGCTCATGGCGCGCGCGGTAAACCAGAACGTTTTTGGGGACTGCGTGCGGCTGATTAACAATTTTAAATCCTACTTTATAGAGCACAACCAGCCCATTTACGAAAATCCCGCGCCCGGCAACAAGGCGGGCGGCATTACCACGCTGGAAGAAAAATCGCTGGGCTGCATACAAAAGGGCGGCCGCGCGCCGGTGGTGGGCATATTGGATTACGGCGATCAACCGGTGATAGGCGGGCTTAACCTTCTTAACGGGCCGGGTAACGATCAGGTATCCTGCACGAATCTGACGGCCAGCGGCATACACCTTCTGCTGTTTACCACCGGGCGCGGAAACCCTTACGGCGCGCCCGTGCCCACGGTGAAAATCGCCAGCAATTCCCCGCTCGCCCAGCGCAAGCCGCATTGGATTGATTTTAACGCCGGCCTGGCGCTGGAAGGGCGCACGCTCGACGAACTGGCCGGCGAATTCTTTAACTATCTGATCGACGTGGCCTCCGGCCGCATTCAGACCCGCTCCGAACAATACGGTTATCGCGAAATCAGCATCTTCAGAAACGGCGTAATCGTATAAAACAAAATACCTATTTGAATTTTGGTCTGTTTTAGTAAAATTCGCGCCATTTCGCGCAAAGGCCGCGGCGTCGGAAAGCTGTCGTTTACCGGCGCCGCGGTCTCGTTTTCTCGCAGTTGGATTAACCGTTTTCGACTTCGGTCTGGTTATCGGATTCGGTCTGGGTTTCGGTCTGTGTGGACGCGGCGCCGCACAGACTATGGTCTCCATCGCACAGGTATTTGCCGCATTTTTCGCATATGACCGTATGCGGTTGCGCCGAGGCGTCGCCCAGCGAGCATTCGTAGTGCAGGCCGCAGATCAGCAATTCGTGCTTTCGCCAGTCGCTTACGCAATGGGCCTGGTTGCCGCACGGCGGATCGGCGTGAGTCAGTCCGTCGCTTTTGCAATGGCCCAATACGGCGCACACGCGCTCGTGTACGCCTACGGCCTTACAGTGCCCGGTTACGCCGCATCCCGCGAAGCCGTGGTTGGACAGATCATCCACCCATTTCTGGCAATACGGGCAATAGCCCGCCCCTTCGCCCGCGCTTTCCCACTTATCCAGCTTATTTAGAAAGCGCTGTCCTATATAGCCGTTGCGGCCCTGATAATCAATCCGCGCCCAGCCCCGCAAAAACTCATACACCGCCACCTCCGTACCGCCGGAAAGCGTGGCGAGCGTATCGTACTTATCGCCCAGCCCGGCGCGCACGTTTACCGAAAGGTTTTCGCGCACCGCGTAATATCCCACGATTGGCTCCTGTGCGCGCGGCGCGTTTTGGCGCACAAACAGGCCGATCCCGACGCCCGCAAGCGCCAGCGTAAATATCACAAGGCCGATCAGAAATGCGTTGCCCCTTTTCACACCGTCCGCCCCTTTCCATCCGCCAGACCGCCGCGTTCCGCTTTCAGTATATAAACGCGCGCGCCGCCTGTCAAGGCGCACGGGGCGCGCACATATAAAACGGGCGGCGCGGCCATAAGGTCGCGCCGCCCAGACAGGCTGTCAAAAAACCCATCCGAGTGGTTT
>CAWVLE010000045.1:0-5503 GCA_963929805.1 uncultured Eubacteriales bacterium
GGGTCGGATTGCACGCTGCCGACCGAGATCGACTATGAACGCATTCGCTGCGCCGTGGAAGCGGCTGCGGCATATTGACGGATGCGCCCCCGCGCGGGCGTTGCGCAGGGCCCGGGCAATCGGGATTGCGCGCGCATTGAAGTAGGCGTACCCGAAAGCTTAAATTTGACGGCGCACGAACGGCAGGGCCCACCGAGAACAGAATTGGAAGCGCACATTTGATATTTGGGCGTATAACAATGGCTGGATGATCCGCGGGCAGCGGGCGCGGGATACATTTTGGAAACCAGGAAACAGTTCGTTCGCGGCGCGCCCCTTTTCAAAACCGCCGCCCAAAAGAGAAAAACCGACTATGGTTTTTTAAGAGCGACAGGCCCGCGATTTACAGTGGGCGTCAGAAACCGCGCTAAACCCGCCAAACGCCAGAAAACCGGCATGAGTCTGTTATAACCCTCTGAGATTTTATCAGGAAAATCTCAGAGGGCGCTTTTTCACCGGCGGCATACGCCAATGAGCGCGCCGCCAAAGCCAATTCTGATCATTTGCGCCTTGAGCCACGGCGGGGCGGTTTTACCGCTGGTCGCTGACGGTGGCGTCGCTGTTGCTGGCCTGCAGCGCGGTAAGCGGGTCATACGGCGCGCCAGACGCCGTGCCCGCAAGCAGCGCGATGTCCACCGCGTTTTGCGGAATGCCCCAGGAATTTCCTGAAAACAGGAATATAGCCTGGTCCACCACGAACCCGCGTGTATTGTACGCGACGTTGTGCATAATCGTCCCCGTGGAGCCCGGGTTTAAATACGCCGGTTGGCGCAGGGTATGAAAATTGTTGCCGCGCGCCAGCAAATTTGTCGAATTGTTCTGCGTAACAAATCCCCTGTTCACAACCCACGTGGAAGAATCGCCCGGCTGCTCCGGGCCGCAAATCACGCAGTTTAAAATACGGTTTCCATCCCCGGCAACCTGTATAAATTCCACGGGGTAGGGCACGTCGCTCGTCATGGTAAGCCCGTCGATTGTGTTGCCGCCCCCGTTTAACACAAACGGCACCACCGGAGCCTCAAGCAGAATTACCGCGCCGCCTGTACCCTGAATGGTCAGCCCGGGTGTATTTATGGTAATTTGCCGCGCGAGCGGATATATTCCGCGCAGAAGGTGTACGGTGCCGCCCGGTTGCGCCACGGCCAGCGCCTGCTCGATGGTTTCAAACGGCGCGGCCTGAGTGCCGTCTCCGCCCGGAATCGCGCCGGCCTGAACATACAAATTATAGGGATTCGGCTCCACGTTTCCGGCCGGTCCGGTCGCGCCGGTGGGCCCTGTAGGCCCGGTCGCGCCTTGCGTACCCGCGGGGCCGGTTGGTCCGGTCGCGCCGGTTGGACCCGCCGGACCGGTAGGCCCTGTGGGGCCGGCCGCGCTTGCCGTGCCCGCAGGGCCGGTCGGACCTGTCGCGCCCGTAGGCCCTGTGGGCCCGGCCGCGCCTTGCGTACCCGCAGGGCCGGTTGGGCCTGTAGGGCCGGGAATTGGGCATATCCACCGGCATGGCGCGCAGCAGTTCCAGCAGAACCCATTGCCGTTATTGCGATACATACACTTTAAAACCTCCAGTTTAAGCCTCGTCGTATTTTATGACGCAGAGAAAGCGCCGGTTCCGGTTTTCCCACCGGCGGGAGCAGAGAGGCGACGGTAGGCGACCCCTGCGCCGGTTTACGCGGGCGCGCTTGTACGTAATTGAAATCGACATTTTTAATTGCCGATGGTATGGCAGAATGCCTCAAAGCCTGCCGTCTTTCTATTTTTATTATAATATGAGAAAACCCTGTTTATTGTTGCGGTATTGTGATTGACAATGATTTTATTTATGGAGTAATAAAAAGAAAAATTCGTTGATATGGCGAAATGAGGCCATTGGGAAAACCTTATTTCCAGGGAAGTTTCCGCATATTGCAGCAGCCAGCGCAGCGCGCGGGTAGAGATGTGGAAAGGAACTGCGCATACCGTTTAGAAAAAGTTTAACCATTTCCAGCCACGTTAAAGGGAGGGGCCTTGATGAAAGAAACACGCATCAATTACACGCAAGCCGTCTGGGAAATTACCAGATTGCTACAGGAATCGGATTCCCTGGACGCGGCATTGAGAACCAGTTTGCAAGAAGTAGTTAAGGCTGTCGGCGCCGAGGCCGGCACCATCTGGGCCTACAACCTTTCCGGCGATAAGCGCATCTATCCGTCGTTCTGGATCGGCGGCGCGGATTTGACCGGCATGAGCCTGACAAAAGGAGAGGACATCGCGGGCGCTGTGGTCAAGCAAGGACAGACCACCGTGGTCAAGGATTGCCAGAAGGATCCGAGGTGGGGCGGGCCGATTTGACGAGGCCACCGGATTTGTAACGCGCAGCATGATATGCGTGCCGCTGGTTAACAAATATGAAGTAATCGGATGCATTCAGATCATCAATAAAAAGGACGGTTCGCTTTATAACGACGACGTGAGCCTGTGCGAGAACCTTGCGATGCTCGCGGCCATCGCCATCGACGGCAAGGGGCTGAATTTGGGCTTTGCCGAGGAAAAGAAGTCGATCATCTCCCTGCGCAACGTAACGAAAACCTATGGCTCCGGCGAAAACCAGGTACAGATTCTCAAGGCGTCAACCTGGACGTCCGCGAGGGCGAATTTCTGGTGATTTTGGGCGAATCCGGGTGCGGAAATCTGTCATGCTCAATATCATCGGCGGTATGGATAGATTGACGGGCGGCGCTTTCCTCTTTGATGGGGGGACTATTCCCATGCGAGCGAGAGCCAGTTGACGCAGTACCGGCGCAATTCGGTGGGATTCATTTTCCAGGCGTATAATCTTATGCCCACGCTTACCGCGCAAGCGAATCTGGACTTTATCGGGGAATTGTACGAGAACGCCATGGACGCCTCCAAGGCGCTCGATGGTCACGGAGGGGGAGCGCATCCTGCTTGAGGCGCGTTCCGTGCTGGAGGACATCAATATACCCGCAGTGGTCGAAGGGACGCTGCCCTCCGCGCCCGGCGAGGCAGCCGTTGAGGAGAAAATGGCGTCGGAACTGGGGCTTGCCGTGGGCGATGAAATTACCCTGGAGCATGACAAAAACCTGACGGCGGAAACTTTTCAGGTTACCGCCGCCGTCAACGAGCCGTCCTATTGCTACGGCATGTTTAAAGACGCGCCCGGCTTTGGCACGGCGGGCACGGGTTCCAACGAATATTACATCATGTTGCCCACCGGCGCGTTTGACGCGTCCTATTACGGCGGCTGTTTCACCACCGCATATGTGATTAACGATACGCTGGCCGGGCTTTACTACTTCTCCGACGAATATGAAAGCCAGGGATCGGCGCTGATGGACCGGCTGGACGTGTTGGGCCAGGAACGGGCGCAGCTTCGGTACGGCCAGTTAAACGGCGAAGCGACCGCAAAGCTTGCGGACGCGCAGGCCGATATCGACGCCGCCGCGCAGGAAATCCAGGACGCGCAGGCGGAAATTGAAGATAATGAAGCGACTATCGCCCAAAGCGAGCAGGAAATCGCGGACGGAGAACAGGCGATAGCGGACGGCCGCCAGGCGCTTAAGGAGGCAAAACGGCAGATTTCCGATCTCCGATCAGCTGAGCGCCCTTGGGCTTAACGGGGACTTTTCCACGGCGCTTACACAGTTGGAAGCCCTGGGAACCGCCGGCGAACCGCTCCGCGCCGCCATCGTGGAATACCAGGCCGGCGAGGAAAAGCTCAGCGATTCTGAGACGGAGCTGGCCAATGCCCGCGAGGAATTGGAAGATGGAAAGGCGCGCCTTGACCAGGCCCTAACGGAAGCGGCCGGCGCGCAGAGCGAACTTGCGCAGGCCGAAGCCGAACTTGCCGACGCGTGAGGACGCCGCGGAGCTGGAAGCGCTGAACGCGGATTCGGACTGCCCCCGCGGTCACTGGGATAGACGTACTTTACACTGGCGAATCGGATCCGGAGCTGGACGAATATCTTGCGCAGGCCGCAGGCGCTTATGGCAACGTGGCCGTGGCGTCGGTCGCCAATTTTGATTCGCAGCTTGTTACGCTGGACGACGGCGGCTTTTACATGCAGGATTACGCCGCTTCATCCTATGAGGAGTCGTATGCCGCGCTGAAGGCTGTGACCGCCCAGGGGCACATCAACGCCATGTATGATCAGGATGGCGTTTTACGCCACGGAATATGGCAAATTGATTTACCGGACGGAACGCTGCAGCTGCCCGTATGCATTACGGCTTTCTATGTGGGCGCGGTGGCGGTCAACTATGTGCGCGCCTCTTTGGAAAAACGGCATATTTCCAAAACGTTTAAGCGATACGTGGCCCCCGAAATCGTCTCGGAGCTGCTCAAGGAGGGGACGGATCCCCTCGGGCTGGGCGGCAAGCTGCTGGACATCGCCGTTCTATTTATCGATATTCGCGGCTTTACCACCATGAGCGAGGTTCTGACGCCGCAAAAGGTGGTATCCATCCTCAACCGTTACCTGAGCACGACCACGGATTGCATCATGAAGAATAAGGGAACGCTGGATAAATTTGTGGGCGATTGCACAATGGCCATCTGGAACGCGCCCATCGCCCAGGAGGACTATGCGATGAAGGCCTGCCAGGCTGCGCTGGATATGGTGGAAGGCTCCAAAGCGCTCTCTCAGGAGCTTATGGATAAGTTTGGACGCACGGTATCCTTTGGCATCGGCGTACACTGCGGCAGCGCCGTCGTGGGCAACATCGGCGCGGAAATGCGCATGGACTTTACGGCCATCGGATATACCGTAAATACCAGCGCCCGCCGAGAAGATTTATATCAGCCGCGAAGTGGTGGACCGCCTGGGGGACAGAATCCGCACAACTTCTCTGGGCGACGGCATCTCGCTTAAAGGCAAGGCGCAGAAATTTGAGATTTTTTTGCTGGACGGCGTTGCCGAATAAAACCGCGCGGGCGGACGAAAGAAAAAGCGGCTGTCGCGGCGAACGCATGCCCCGGGTGGACCGTCTGCGGATTTACGTATAGCCAGGGGCGTGCGGAAAATTTGACTTCTGCCTTCTTTCTGTCGGCGTTTATCCTTTGGCCGGGCGCTGTATGGTTTTTGTTGACTGGTAGCTAACTGGGCCTGGCACAGGAAATACCAGGCCCGATTGGCCTGGCGAGGAGATTTGCTTTACACCCATCTCAAACGCGCGCCGGGCGCAGAAGCTTCGCCGCATAAAAAACCTGTCAGGACACATTAATCCTGACAGGTTTTTGGCGGAGAAGCCGGGATTTGAACCCGGGCGGCACTTATCGCACCCTACTCCCTTAGCAGGGGAGCCCCGTCGGCCTCTTGGGTACTTCTCCATATAAAGTTGGCGGAGAGAGAGGGATTCGAACCCCCGGTGCTTTTCAGCATCACTGGTTTTCAAGACCAGCGCCTTAAACCGCTCGGCCATCTCTCCAATCTATTCATAACCAGCGAATTTAATTGTAGCAGAATTTCCT
>CAWVLE010000046.1:0-3813 GCA_963929805.1 uncultured Eubacteriales bacterium
TGCGGCGCCTGCGCGGCCGAGTGTCCGGTAAGCGCGATTTCCGAAGGTGATGGCAAGTACGTTATCGATGCGGACACCTGCATTTCGTGCGGCGCCTGCGCCGGCACTTGCCCGGTCGGGGCACCCCAGGAGGGCTAAGCAAAACGGTCTGACAGGCCGCATGGCCCCTAACGGCTAAAAAGCGCGGAGCAAACACTGTGGTTTGCGCCGCGCCTTTTTTTATCGCCTTGCGGCCCGCGCCGCCAATAACAGCGCGCCGGTTACGCCGCTGTTTACGCCCAATCCGGGGGGAACGATCAGCTCGTCTATGTGGTTTAGCACCCGGTCGTCGGCCACATAGCCGCCCAGCAGTTCCAACGTTTTTTCGCGGATCATGGGGAAAAGGAAATCCTGCTGCATGACGCCGCCGCCCAGCACGATCTTCTCCACCGATAACATCAGTATGGCGTTTACGCACATCTGCGCCAGGTAGTATGCCTCTATCTCCCAGCCGATGTGGTCGCGCGGCAGATCCTTGGAGGACACGCCCCAGCGCTTTTCAAAGGAGGGGCCCGCGGTCATGCCTTCTATGCAGCCCTTGTGATAGGGACAGAACCCGTCGGGCGTCGGATCCTTGGGGTGCGCCCTTAAGATGAGGTGGCCCATTTCGGGATGCACCATGCCATGCACCAATTTTCCGTTTACAATGACGCCGCCGCCTACGCCGGTACCCACCGTTACGTAGATCATGCTGTTCAGGCCGCGCGCCGCGCCCATCTCGTATTCGGCCAGGGCGGCCGCGCCCACGTCGGTATCTATGTCGGCAGGCACGCCCAGCCCGTCGCACAGGTCGCGCAGCAGGGGATAATTGCACCATTGCAGTTTGGGCGTGGTGGTGATATTGCCAAAGGTGGGGGAAGCGGGGTTCAAATCCAGCGGCCCAAACCCGCCGATGCCCAGCGCCTCGATATGCTGGCCTTTGAAATAGTCAATTAACAGCGGCATGGTTTCCGCGGGCGTTTTAGTGGGAAAGCTCGCCCGATCAAACAGGTGGCCCTGTTCGTCGCCAATGCTGCACACCATTTTGGTTCCTCCGGTTTCAAGCGCGCCCAGTCGCATTGCGCTCACCTGTCCTTCCGTTGGTATTATATTAACATTTTAACACAGCGGGCGCAACTTGGCAACGCCAATTTGCGCCCGTCTGACCGGAATTGCGGCGGCATTTGCGCCTGCGCTAAGGGGTTCACGCGCTCTTTTGAATGGATATTTTGTCGGCCACCATGGCGATAAATTCGCCGTTTGTCGGCTTATCGTCGGGCGAAAACACCTTGTAGCCGTATATCCTGTTAATGGAATCCAGCCGGCCGCGGCTCCAGGCCACCTCAATGGCGTGGCGCATGGCGCGTTCCACCTTGCTGGGCGTGGCGGCAAAGCGGCGCGCGATGCCGGGATAGAGCTCCTTGGTGATACGGTTTAATATGTCGTGGTCTTCCAAAACCATGCGCACCGCTTCGCGCAGGTACTGGTATCCCTTAATGTGCGCCGGTATGCCGATGGTTAAAAACAGGTTTGTAATCTGCTCGTCGGTGCCCAGCGCGTTTACGGGCGGCCGGCCGGGCAGCGGCGCGGTGGGCTCGCTTCTGAATACCTGTTGTATGCGCGCGTAGAGGATTTGCATGTCCAGCGGTTTTACCATGTAATAACTGGCGCCCAGGCTCATGGCCCTGTCGATAAACTCGTCGCGCGCGAGGCTGG
Source organism: uncultured Eubacteriales bacterium (assembly GCA_963929805.1). Taxonomy (GTDB): domain Bacteria; phylum Bacillota; class Clostridia; order Christensenellales; family Aristaeellaceae; genus CAWVLE01. The sequence goes on from CAWVLE010000046.1 coordinate 1,735, forward strand.
TAATTACAATCGCGCGCGGCGGATTGTCCAGCGTGTGAAGCGCCTCCAAAACGGCGAAGCCGTCCATGCGCGGCATTACGATATCCAGCAATACCACGTCGGGCGCGTGCGCCTCTATCTGAGAAATTGCCGCCGCGCCGTCCGGCGCGCTGCCGGCGATTTCAATATCGCTCTTTTGTGAAAGAAAGTCGGATACCTGCTTGACAATGGCCGGGTTGTCGTCAACCGGCAATACCTTAATTTTTGCCATGTTTTTCCACCCCTTTGCAGATACATATGTGTATTTGCGGGTAAAAATGACAGAATTATTGGATTTTACACGGCAAAATTTGTGGATGCACGCGACAAAAAATGCCCGCCGCCCATGTGGACGGCGGGCCGGAACTACAGCGTCTAAGGCCGCTGCGCTTACAGATCGGCCCAATCCTTGGCGCGTTCCAACGCGCGCTGCCAGCCGTGATACAGCTGCGCGCGGCGCAGGCTTTCCATGGCGGGCACAAATTGGCTGGTGGGCGACCATAGCGCCTCGAGCTGCTTGTCGTCCCACAGCCCGACCGCGCGCGCAGCCAGCATGGCCGCGCCCAGCGCGGTGGTTTCGGTCACTACGGGCCGCAACACCGGTATATCCAGTATATCGGCCTGGAACTGCATAAGGAAATTGTTGCGGCTGGCGCCGCCGTCTACGCGCAGCACGTCGGGACGCAGCGCACTGTCGCGCACCATGGCGTCCAGCACGTCGCGCGTCTGATAGGCGATGGATTCCAGCGCGGCGCGCACCACATGGGCGCGGTTTACCCCGCGGGTGAGCCCGATTATCGCCCCGCGCGCGTACATATCCCAATGCGGCGCGCCCAGGCCGGTAAAGGCGGGCACCAGATAGATGCCGCCGTTATCGCCGGCCGACTGGGCTACGGCCTCGGATTCGGCCGAGGAGGAGATCAACTGCATCTCGTCGCGCAGCCACTGGATGGTGGCGCCGGCCATGAATATGCTGCCTTCCAGCGCGTAACGCGGCTTGCCGTTTAAGCGCCAGGCGATGGTGGTAACCAGGTTATTGGAGGAGCGCACCGGTGAAAGCCCGGTGTTCATCAGCATGAAACAGCCGGTGCCATAGGTGTTTTTCACCATGCCGCTGCTAAAGCAGGCCTGGCCAAACAGCGCGGCGTGCTGGTCGCCCGCCAGCGCGGCCACGGGAATGGGCGCGCCCAGTATGTCCTCGCGTAGCGTGCCCACGATGCCCGAAGTATCCACCACCTGGGGCAACAGTTGGGCGGGGATATCCATGGCCCGCAAAAGCAGTTCGTCCCACTGTTGCGTATAAATGTTATACAGCATGGTACGCGCGGCGTTGGTCGCGTCGGTCACGTGGGGCTTTTCACGGGTCAGATTCCGGCTTAAAAAACTGTCCACAGTGCCGAAACACAGCTCGCCCCTGTTCGCCCGCTCGCGCGCGCCGGGAATGTTGTCCAGCATCCATTGAAGCTTTGTGCCCGAAAAATAGGCGTCGGCAATCAGACCGGTGCGGTCGCGTATGATGTTGCCCAACCCGTCCCGCTTGAGCCGCTCAATCAGCGGCGCGGTGCGGCGGCACTGCCATACGATGGCGTTGCACAGCGGCTTACCGGTTTCCTTTTCCCACAAAAGCGTGGTCTCGCGCTGGTTGGTAATGCCGATGGCCACGATATCCTTCGCGTCGATACGCGCCTTTTCCACCGCCAGCTTCATCGCGTCGATCTGGCTGCTCAATATATCTTCTGGGTTGTGCTCCACCCAGCCGGGCTGCGGGAATATCTGGGGAAACTCTATGCTGTGCGAGGCGACGGTCGCGCCGCGGGCGTCAAAAATGACCGCGCGCGAGCTGGTGGTTCCCTGATCCAGAGCCATTACGTATTTCATAATTCGCCTTCCTTAATGTAAAGGCGAGGCTAGGCCTCGCCCCAGACTGTCAAAAAACCTTCCGGGTGGTTTGGAGGGTCGGGCCCTCCAAATTCAAATCGAATCCGGCGACATGCGCGGCGGATTCGTGCGCCTTGCGCAGCAAGGCTCAGAGCGCTGACAAAGCCTGCAAACGCAAAAACC
>CAWVLE010000047.1:0-4552 GCA_963929805.1 uncultured Eubacteriales bacterium
AGCTACGGCGTATTGGCCGCTTACTCGGTGTTGTATATGCTTCCGGTTGTTGTGCTTTATACTTTGGCCCAGAATTATATGTCCAAAGGCTTTACCATGAGCGGAGCGAATAAAGGATAATTGCACCAGGGGGTGTTTTAGGTGACTAGGAGAGAGCGCGTACACCGGGCTATGCATTACCAGGCGGTAGACAAGGCGCCGCTTCAGTATTACTACACGCCGGTGGGATATTACGAGCACGGGGAAAAGCTAAACGATCTGTTCTCCACGTTACCTGGGGATTTTGAACCGTTTAAGCGGATGCCCATACCGGCGCCGCCCCCAGAGGAATACGACGCGGAGGGGAACTATCACGCGACTCGAAAAGACGAGTGGGGCGTGGTGTGGGAATACAGAATATACGGCATACAGGGTCTGCCGTGCGTCCGTCCGATTTCGTGCGCGGAGGACATAAAAAACTACAAAATGCCGCCGGATCCGGCCATGGAAGGCCCGGATTTTGAAAGATATGCCGGTCAGATTCGCGCAAATAAAGCGCAGGATTATTACACGTTTGGCCACGCCGGTTCGCTTTACGAGCGGCTGCTATCGCTTTATGGCGACGAAAACGTACTGTGCGATATCGCGATGGACGAGCCGGAGATTAACGAACTGGAGGACAGATTGGCGCGATACGGCAGATTGCTGGTGGAACGGGCCGTATTAGCGGGCGCGGACGGTATTGCGATCGGGGACGATTACGGCACGGAGCGCGGCATGATAATGAGCCCGGAATGCTGGCGCAGGTTTTTTAAGCCCAGGCTTGCGTATATGATTAAGCCGGCTATCGACGCCGGGTTGGATATCCATTTTCACAGCTGCGGCAAGATCATGCCCATACTGGAGGACCTGAGCGAGGTGGGCATAACTTCGATATGGCCGCAACTGCCCGCCTATAACATGAAGGAGCTGGCGGATTATTGCCGTAAGCTGGGCCTGGCCGTGGCCATCCACACCGATCGCGCCAGAACGATGACCTATGGAAAGCCGGAAGATGTGCGGGAACTGGTTAAACGGGAATTTGACACATTCAAAATGATGGACGGCGGGTCCTGGTTTTACGTAGAGGCGGATAACGGTTTCCCATTTGAAAACATTGAGGCCCTGGTGAGCACCATCGCTAAGTGGCGGTAATTACTGCGCGGCTTTATTGGCCGCCTGAAATATGCCGTATGAAAACAGGAGGAAATGTATAAATGATTCATATGATTGGCAACGCGCACATCGACCCGGTGTGGCTGTGGGATTGGCGGGAAGGCTATCAGGAAGTAAAGGCTACTTTTCGATCGGCGCTGGACCGCTTAAGCGAGAACGACCAATTTGTATTTACCTGCGCGTGCGCGGATTATTACCGCTGGATAGAGGAAAACGCGCCGGACATGTTCGACGAGATTCGCCGCCGCGTTGCGGAAGGCAGGTGGCGCATTGTAGGCGGCATGTGGATTCAACCGGATTGCAATATGCCCTCCGGCGAGGCGGTATCGCGGCAGTTGCTCTACAGCCAGCGCTATTTTATGGAAAAATTTGGGCGCACAGCCGTTACCGGGTATAATGTAGACTCATTCGGCCATGGCGCGACTTTGCCGCAGCTTTTGCGCGCGGCGGGCATCGAAAATTACGTATTTATGCGCCCGGGCGAGCATGAAAACGCCGATATACCCGCGCCGCTATTTACCTGGGTATCGCCGGATGGGTCCGGCGTAACCGCGTTTCGCATTCCGGACGCCTATTGCTCCAAATTTGGCGAGTGCGATAAGAAAATAGAATTGGCGCTTGACATGGAACGCGCGGCGGGCATGTCCATGATGTGCTTTTACGGCGTGGGCAACCACGGCGGCGGCCCGACCATCGCCAATTTGAAGGCGATTGAAGACTACCGCCAACGCACGGGAGCCGAACTGCAATACAGCCATCCGGACGCCTATTTCGACGAAATTCGCGCATCCAACGCGCAATTGCCCGTGTGGAGGCGTGAAATGCAGCATCACGCCAGCGGCTGCTATTCGGCCTTTTCCAAAATCAAGCGCCTGAACCGGCGCACGGAAAGCGCGCTGTTCCAGGCGGAGCGCTTTGGCGTGCTGGCCGCGCGCGTGGCGGGTCATCCCATTGATCCCATGACGCAGGGCTTTCGCAATATGATGTTTAACCAATTCCACGACGTAATGTGCGGCTGCTGCATCCCAGAGGCGTATGAGGACGCTACCGTCCAGCTGGGCGAGGCGATTTCCATCGCCGAACGCGCGCAGCACGCCGCGCTGTCGCGCATCTCCTGGCGGGTGGATACCATGCAGGGCCTAAACCGCCTGCGCAGCAAGGAAAGCCATTTTATGCTGTGGGAAAACGGCGGTATGGGCACGCCGGTGGTGGTATTTAATGCCCACGAATTTGCGGCCACAGGGCCGGTACACGTGCTGGGCCGTATCGCGCGGGCTACCGACGAGGCGGGCGAGCCGGCGCCGGTACAAACCGTACGCGCCTCGCGAACGAACGGAGCGGATAAGTGGGATTCCATCTTCCAGGCGCAGGTGCCGCCCATGGGCTGGCGGCTTTACTGGATATACCTGGAAGGAGAGGCCGAACCCGCGCCGGAAAGCGAAATATCGGTAGACGAGCACAGCATGGACAATGGCCGGATAAAGGCCTGCTTTGACCCGCAGACCGGCGCGCTGGTAAGCCTGGTTAATAAGCGGACGGGCTTTGAAGCCATTTCCGGGCAGGCCTGCGCGCGGCTTATCGACGTGGAACATGTGGACACATGGGCGCACGGTGTGTTCGCCTTCGACAAAGAGGCCGGCGGCTTTGGCGGCGCCAAATTTGAGATTCTGGAGCGCGGGCCGGTGCGCGGAAAACTGCGCGTAACTACGCGGCACGGCGAATCCACCCTCATACAGGAATACATGCTCTACGCGGACGCAGACCAGTTGGAAGTCGAGGCGCGGCTTGACCTGCGCGAAAAATTCCGCATGGTGAAGTTGTGCTTCCCGACCGGAAGGCACGACGCGATATCGCGCGCGGAAGTGGCTTACGGCATCGCCAGGCGCGCTGCCAACGGGCTGGAGGAGATTTGCCACCGTTTCGTCCAAATGGGCGGAGAGAGCGGGGGTCTGGCCATATTGAACGACGGGAAATACAGCTACAGCGCTTCGCAGGGCGAGATTCGACTGACGGTTGCCAACAGCTCGATATTTGCCGACCATTACGGCCAGAACGACCGCGACGATTCGTGCCGGCATATGGATTTGGGCGAGCAGAGTTTCCGCTATGCGCTGATCCCGCACGGGTGCGATTGGCGGGCGCTTGAATTGACCCGCCGTGCGGCGCTTTTCCAGCAGCCGCTTGCCCGTATTGTGGAGACCTATCACGCGGGCGATCTGCCGGCGCGGTACGGCGGCATGGCGGTAAATGCGCGCAATTTGCGCGTAGGCGCCGTCAAACGCGCGGAAGACGGCGACGGGTATGTAATCCGCCTGACGGAAACCGAGGGCCGTCCGTGCGAAGACGAACTCGATATGCCCGTATTGGGACGCAAGGTGCGCGTATCGCTGACGCCCTGGCAGATTAAAACCATTTTCCTGCCGGACGATCCCCAGCAGATGGCGCAAGAACGCCTGATTACCGAGTACGCGCCCAAATAAGGCCGAAAGGAAGATAGACGCTATCGCTGGCCGCGCCCCGCGCCACAGGGCCATACCCCTGACGCGGGCCGCGGCTTTTTTGCGCCCGGCGAGGCGCGGCGCCGGCTTGCGCATGGCGGTTGCGCGGATATTTGCGTTATGATAAAATTAAGGTAAATAAAACGGCATGGCCCGCGCGCGCGAAAGAACAGGCAAAAATACCGCGCGGCTATGGGGAAGAGGAATTTATGAAAAAAAGGCGATGGATATGCGCGTTGGTATGCGCGCTTTGCGTGGCGTGCCTGAGTGTGAGCGCGCAGGCTGGAAGCCATCATGACGGTAAGCACAGCGCGCGCCACGAAAACGCCCGTTACAGCGCAACGCAGCCTTCCTCAAATGGCGGCGCGCAGGCGGACGAAACGCAGGGAAACGGCCGGATCAGCCAGATATTGGAAGACCTGCTCGCGGCGGATGCGGCGTGGGATGAAGACGAATACGCATACGACTGGCGATCTTTCGCGGGCGCGCATTATACCCCGCAGGAGATTGCCGGGCAATTTGGCGAACCGGACGAGATCGAGGGGCTGCTGTACGACCCCGGCGAGGATGGAGAGGGCGAACCGGTATACGATACCGCCGAAGGCGTGCAATACGCCGTGTACCATTATCTGGATTTCAGCTTCCACTTGTTTGTAAATCCGCAGGACGGCCAGTGGACCATTGAGGCGCTGGAAATCCGGCACCCGCTTTCGCCGGTTACCATTGAGGGCGTAAGCGTGGGCATGGAATGGGGCGAGGCGGTTTCCTCGTTGCAGGCCGGAGGGTACGCGCAGAACATGGATATCTGGAACGGCAGCGCGAATCTGTACTTTGAAAAGTATGACGAGCAGGGAAACCTC
>CAWVLE010000048.1:0-15180 GCA_963929805.1 uncultured Eubacteriales bacterium
CGCTAAAAAATCGCCTCGATAAAATCCTTCGCCTCAAACGGCTGCAAATCGTCCAGCTGTTCGCCGATGCCGATATAGCGCACCGGCAGGCCCAGCTCGCTGCGTATGGCTACGGCGATGCCGCCCTTGGCGGTGCCGTCCAGCTTGGTCAATACGATGCCGTCCAGCTCGGCCGCATCTTTAAACACCATGGCCTGGGTAAGTCCGTTCTGGCCGGTCGTGGCGTCTATGACCAGAAGCGCCTTAAGCTGGGCCTCGGGGTATTCGCGCGCGACCACGCGGCCGATTTTTTTCAGTTCCTCCATCAGATGGGCCTTGTTGTGCAGCCGGCCGGCGGTATCCACGATCAGCACGTCGGCGTGGCGGGCCTTGGACACCTGCACGGCGTCAAACACCACCGCGGCCGGGTCGGCGCCCTCCTTCTGGCGCACGATGGGCACGTCGGCGCGCTGCGCCCAGATTTCCAGCTGGTCGGCGGCGGCGGCGCGGAAGGTATCGCCCGCGCACAGCACCACCCGGCGGCCCACGGTTTTAAAGCGGGTGGCCAGTTTGCCGATGGAGGTGGTTTTGCCCACGCCGTTCACGCCGATCACCAGCAGCACCATGGGCGAAGCGAGCCGCATGGGTTCGCTGCCCATGATATCCGTCAATATATTCTTAAGCGCCTGGCGCGCTTCGGCCGGGTCGCCGATCTTTTCGTTTTGGCACTTTTCGCGCAGCCGGTCCACCACCTCGGTGGAGGTTTTCACGCCCACGTCGGCCATGATGAGAATGTCGGTCAGGTCCTCAAAAAACTCGTCCTCCAGCGGGCGGTAAGGGCCCTTGGCGGCGGGCTTCTGGTAATTTTCCACCAGCTCGTCCATCTTGCCGGTCACGTTTTCACGGGTCTTGAACAGGTTCTTTTTAATCTTGTCAAACAATCCCACGGCGAATTCCTCCTGTCAGGGTTACATTGCCTGCGCCTCGCTCAGCCGCACCGATACCATGCGCGAAACGCCCTTTTCCTCCATGGCCACGCCGTAGAGCGCGTCGCATCTTTCCATGGTGCCCTTGCGGTGGGTGACCACGACAAACTGTGTGTCGCGCGAAAAGTCCTTAAGGTAGTCGGCGTAATTGTCGATATTGGCGTCGTCCAGCGCCGCTTCGATCTCGTCCAGAAAGCAAAAGGGCGTGGGCTTTAGCTTGAGCATCGCGAACAGAATCGCGATCGCGGTCAACGCGCGTTCGCCGCCCGAGAGCAGCGAAAGCAATTGCAGCTTCTTTCCGGGCGGCTGGGCCACGATTTCGATTCCGCAGCCCAGCGCGTCGCGCGGATCGGACAGGCGCAGTTCCGCGCGCCCGCCGCCAAACAGCTTTACAAAGGTCTGCTGAAAATTGATGTTGAGCAGCTCAAACTGCGCGCGGAATTGGGTTTCCATTTTGCGCACCAGTTCGTCTATGATGCTGCTCAAATCCAGTTGCGCCTTGATCAAATCGTCGCGCTGGGCGGTCAGCTGATTAAATCGTTCCATGGTCTGGCGGTATTCGTCCACCGCGCCCACGTTGACCGAGCCCATCTGGCGAATGCGCGCGCGAATCTGCGCGATGCGCTTTTCCGAATCGTTCAGGCGGAAGGATTCATCCTGGAAGGCCAGCGCGCCCTCGTAGCTCAGCTCGTAATCCTCCCATATGCGGTCGGTCAGCTGTTTAAATTCGCCCTCCACGCGGGAAAGCTGAATTTCGCCGCGGTGATGCCGGTCGGTAAAGTCGTCCAGCTCGGCGCGCAGCGCGTCCAGCGCGTCCGCGGCCTCGCGCAGCCGGCCCTGCGCGGCGGTGCGCGCCTCGTCCGACGCGCGAAACTGCGCGCGCGCCGATTCCAGCGCGGCGCGGTCTTCTTCCAGCAATGCCTGCGTGCGTTTAAGTTCGGCCTCGTCCTGCGCAATCTGGGCGTTACAATTTTCAAGTTTTTGGGCGTTATCGCGCCGCAACCGGTCCAGGTCGCCCCGCTGCGCGGTCAACCGGTCGCGGTCGCCGGTCATGGCCGCGATGCCCCGCTCCTGCGCGGCCAGCGTCACGCGCGCCGCGTTGGTGCGTTCGCGCAAATCCACGGTTTCGCGCCGCTGTTGGACGATATCCCGGCCCAGCTGCGCGATGCGCGTCTGGCGGCCGGCGTTTTGCTCTTCTTCCCCGCTTTGGCGGCCGGAGAGTTGGGAAAGCGCGTTTTCCACATCGCTCAGCTGCGCGCACAGGCGTTCGCGCTCCTCGTCCATGCGCCGCGCGCGCTGCAAATGCGCGTCCAGTTCCCCGCGCGCCGCCTTGAGGTGGGCCTCTTCGCGCGCGCAGGCGATCTCCTGCTGGTGCAGCTGGTCAAACAGCGCGGCGCGTTCGCGCTTAAGCGCGGCGCGGCGCCCGGCCAACTCGTCAAGCGACTGTTTAACCTGGGCAAGCCGGCCGTCCATTTCCTTAAGCGCGGCGCGATGCTCGTTCACCTCGCGCTCGCGCGAAAGCAGGCTGGTCATGCGGCTGGTGGCGCTGCCGCCGGTCATGGAGCCGCCCGGGTTCATGACGTCGCCTTCCAGCGTGACCAGTCTGAACGCGTACCGCGCGGCGCGCATGATGGCGATGCCGCTTTCCAAATCGCGCGACACCACCGTGCGGCCCAGCAGCGATTCCACCACGCCGCGGTATTCGGCCTCATACTCGATCAGTTCGCTGGCCACGCCCATGCAGCCGGGCATGGACAGCACGCGCCGCTCAGCCGCGTCCAGCGTGCGCCCGCGCACCGCGCTCAGCGGCAAAAAGGTGGCCCGGCCCAGCCGGCCCGCGCGCAGAAATTCGATCAGGCGCTTGGCGTCCTCTTCACGCTCCACCACAATATTTTGCAGCGCGCCGCCCAGCACCATGTCCATGGCCTTTTCCAGCTCGCGCGGCACGCGGATCAGGTTGGCCACCACGCCGCGCACGCCGCCGCCCCCGCGGCGCCGCGCCTCCATAAGCACGTTTTTGACCGAGTGTTGATAGCCCTCGTAATCGCGCTGCATCTCTTCCAGCACGCGCAGGCGCGAAAACACGTCCTGCCGGCGCGCGCTTAAATCGCGCATATCCTTGTCCAGCTCCTCGGCCCGGGCGTTGCTGTCGCGCACCGCTTCGTCGGCCTCGCGCGAGCGGGCGTTTAATTCCTCAAGCGCGGCCCGCTCGTGTTGCAGGCGTTCGGCGGCCGCCTGCTCGCGCTCGCTTAGCTGGCCCGCGTCGCCTTCGCCGGTTTCGGCCTCCTGCCGCATGGTCTGAATGCGGCGGGCAAGCTGTTCGCGCATGGCGGTAAGGCGCGCCTGTTCGCTGCGCACGTCGCTTATGCGGTTCATGGTTTCGATCAGCTCGGCCTTTAGGCGCTCAACCTCTTCCTCCGCCTGGGAAAGCGCCCGTTCGCGCTCCGCCAGTTCCGCCTCGTCCTTTTCCAGCGCCGCTTTGCGCTCAGCGGCCTGGGCCTGTTCCGCCTGGATACGCCCGGTTAAATAATCCAGCTGGCGCGATACGCCCTCCTGGCCCTCGTTCGCGGCCTGCGTTTCGCCAAGCAGCCGTTCGCGTTCGCGCTGCGCGGCGGCCGCGCGTTCGCGGATCACGCCCAGCGCGCCCTCGTCCGATTCCACCTTGCGGATCATTTCCTGAACGCGTTCGCGGCCTTCGGCGGCGCGTTGCTCCAATTCGCTCAGAAGCGTCTGTTCGCGCTCGCGCGTTTCGCCAAGCCGCGCGCCGCGCGCGGTCGCCTCTTCGATGGCCTCGGCCAGCGCGCCGATCGTGGCGCGCAATTCGTCGATGCGCTGCGTATAGCGCTTAGAGCGCAGTAAAAACGCGTTCAGTTCCAATCCCTTAAGCTCGCCCTGAAGTTGCAGGTATTCGCGCGCGTCCTCGCTCTGTTGGCGCAGCGGCTCCACGCGCGATTCCAGCTCCGCTATGATATCCTCCACGCGCGAAAGGTTTGCGCGCGTGTTTTCCATGCGGCGCTCGGCCTCGATTTTGCGCGTCTTGTATTTTACGATGCCCGCCGCCTCTTCAAATATCTGGCGGCGGTCCTCCGATCGAACCGACAGTATTTCGTCGATGCGGCCCTGGCCGATCAGCGAATAGCCTTCCTTGCCGATGCCCGTGTCGCGAAACAGTTCGGAAATGTCGCGCAGGCGGCAGGGCGCGCCGTTTATCATATATTCGCTTTCGCCGCTTCTGTACACCCTGCGCGCGACGGCCACCTCGGCGTAATCCAGGCTCAGCGCCCGGTCCTCGTTGTCAAAGGTCAGTATGACCTCGCAATAGGACAGGCGGCGGCGCTTTTCAGTGCCGTTAAAGATGACGTCCTCCATCTTGGCGCCGCGCAGCGTCTTCGCGCTCTGTTCGCCCAGCACCCACCGAACCGCGTCCGAAATATTGCTCTTTCCGCAGCCGTTGGGGCCGACGATGCCGGTCACGCCGTTTTCAAAGGTCATCTCGGTACGCTCGGCAAAGGATTTAAAGCCGTATATCTCCAGTTTTTTAAGCCGCAACCGCGTTCAACATCCTTTTGAATTAAGATTGTTCGCCCCGCGAGCAATGCGCTTAAGCGCCTCGCGCGCGGCGCATTGCTGGGCGGCGCGCTTGCTTGCGCCGCTTCCGCGGCCCATCTCGCGGCCGTTTAGCAGCACGCGCGCGTAAAATACCATCTGGTGGGGCGGCCCCTCCGTGCCCAGCAGTTCGTAGGACGGGGTGGCCGCGCCGCTTTTCTGCACCAGTTCCTGCAGGCGGGTCTTGGCGTCCAGCGTGCCGGGCTCCTGGCCTATGCAGGCGATATGTTCGCCCAGCGCCTGATCCACCAGCGCAAAGGCCGCCTCGATTCCGCCGTCCAGATACACCGCCGCGATCACCGCCTCCATCACGTCGGCCAGTATGGAGGGCTTGTCCCGCCCGTCGGATTTCTCCTCGCCGGACGACAGATAGACGGCCTGGCCCAGGCCAAATTCGCGCGCGGCCTGGCACAGCGATTCCTCGCGCACCAGCGCGGCGCGCAGCCGGGTCAGCTGGCCCTCGTCGCGGCGCGGTTCCTGGTCGTACAGGCGGCGGCTGACCGCCAGTTCCAGCACCGCGTCGCCCAAAAATTCCAGCCGCTGATAGTGCTCCACGCCGTGCTCCGCCGCGTAGGACGGGTGCGTCAGCGCGGCGGTGATGAGCGATTTATCCCGAAAAGTATACCCGATGCGCGCCTCAAGCGCGCGCAGATCCGGCCGCATCGCCTAGCCCCTGGCATGCGCTTCGAGGTAATCCACGATGTCGCCCACCGTATGGATGGAGGCGAGCACGTCGTCGTCCACTTCCAGGTCGAAGGCCTGCTCCAGATCCATAATCAGAATCATCACGTTGGCCGAATCCGCGCCCAGGTCCTCCATCAGGCGCGACTCGCGCGTCACCTGCCCCGGTTTCACCGGCAGCTGCGCCGCGATCAGTTCGACTACCTTATCGTAAATTTTCCCTGCCATAAATTTTCACTCCTCTTTCTGTCGCTCGATATCGGATTGTCCGCCGGACGCGGCGCGCAGCGCGCCCACGCCCTGGCCGATGCGTTCGGCCACGCCGCCTTCCACCATCGCGCGCGCCTGACGTATGGCGTTCATCATAGCCTCGGCGTCCGAACTGCCGTGCGCCTTGATGAGCGCGCCTTTTACGCCAAGCAGCGGCGCGCCGCCGTATTTTTCATAGCTCATGCGGTTTTTAAAGGCGCGCAGCGCGTTTTTCATCAGCAGCGCGCCCAGTTTCGCGCGCGTGCTGGAAAGCATCTCGTCCTTAAGCATGCCCACCAGCGCGCCGGCCAGCCCCTCGGTATACTTCAAAATCAGGTTGCCGTCGAACCCGTCGGCCACCACCACGTCGGCCTCGCCCATGGGGATTTCGCGCGCCTCGATGTTTCCGGCAAAATCGTATTCCTTCTGCGCGCTCATCAGCTGATAGGCGGCCTTGGACAGCCGGTTGCCCTTTTCGGCCTCCGCGCCGATGTTGGCCAGCATTACGCGCGGCCTGGCAACACCCAGCACCTTTTGCATATATACCGAACCCATCAGCCCAAACTGGCAAAGGTATTCGGGCTGGCAGTCCACATTCGCGCCGGCGTCCACCAGCAAAAAGGGTTTCTTGCGCCCGGGCAGCACCGGGCAAAGCGCGGGCCTGTCTATGCCTTCCAGCCTGCCCACGCGCAAAACGCCGCCCGCCAGCACCGCCCCGGTCGGGCCGGCCGAAACCACCGCCTGCGCCCGGCCCTCCTTCACGGCCATCATGGCCATTACCAGCGAAGAGGCGGTCTTTCGGCGCACGGCCAGCATGGGCGGTTCGTGTATATCGATTACGTCGCTCGCGTCCACAATTTCTATGCGTCCGGCCACGTCCTGCGCGGCCGCGCCCAGCAAATTTTTAAGTTGTCCGGCCGGGCCGAATAACATCAGCTGCACATCCGGATAGGCGCGCGCCGCCATCAGCGCGCCTTCCACCACGGCGCCGGGGGCGTTGTCGCCGCCCATCGCGTCCACAGCCACACGATACAGGGCCATTTTGCCGCCTCCACTCCATTTTAGCATCGCTTCATTATAGCAAATGCGGCCTGGCATTTCAAGCGCGCGCGGATTAATTCGCGCGCGGGCGGCTATTTGCGGCGTATGCGCCGGATCAGGCAGGCGATCAACCCCCATACGGCCAGAAACAGCGCCACGCCCCACAGCCCGGCGGTTATGTCGCCCAGCTCCATATCCCCGGTGCCGGTCAACTGCTGCCCGATTTCTATGGCCAGCGCAAAAGCGGCCATGAACGTAAAGGTATAAATGGCCGAGATGTAGCCGGTGCCCAGCCGCGCCAGACGCTTAAAGACGAAGTTTACCACCCAGTAAAGTATCAGCGCCAGCGCGCCCATAACCAGAAAGTGCAGCTCCTTATCGGTAAAGCTGGCCTCTATCCTGTCGTTCAGGTGCAATATCATGTCGTGCGAGCGCGCGCTAAGCTCCGCGAAATCGTAAATCCACCTGCTCATAATGCCTCCTTTTAAAAACGCGCGGGCCTAAAACGCGCGCCTTAATAAATTTGGACGTTTTTTCCAGTCCACAGGTTTCACACAATATTCATTTGAACTTGAATGTAAAGCCATGTACAATATCTATTACACAAAATACTACGAAAGAAGCGGGTGCGTTTTTTTATGGCGGGTTTTTCGGGCCTTAAACGTTTCTTCGGGGCGCAGGATATGACGCAGGGCAGCCCCATGAGCTGCCTTATCCGGTTTTCCATTCCGCTATTGATCGGCAATTTTGCGCAGCAGCTTTACAGCACGGTGGACGCGATGGTGGTGGGCCGTTTTGTGGGCGACAACGCGCTGGCGGCCATCGGCGTCACCACGCCCATCATCAATCTGCTGCTGGTATTGTTTATGGCCATTTCCACCGGCGCGGGCATCATGGTGGCGCAGTATTTCGGGGCGCGGGAACGCAGGCTGCTCTCCGACACGATCGGCACGTCGCTGGTGCTGATTACGCTTTCCTCGCTGCTTATGACGGTGGTGGGCATCGCCTGTACGCCCGCGCTGCTTACGGCGCTGGATACGCCCGCGGATGTATACGCCATGGCGTACGATTATCTGGTTATCGTAATGATCGGGCTGGTCGGCGTAGCCTTTTACAATATTATATCGGGCATATTGCGCGGACTGGGCGATTCGCTTTCGCCGCTTATGTTTTTGCTGGTTACGGTGATATTGAACACCGGGCTGGACATATGGTTTGTAGCCGGGTTCGGCATGGGCGTCGCGGGCGCGGCCTGGGCGACCATTATCTCGCAGGGCATTTCGGCGGTATTGTGCCTGTGGCGGCTGTTTTCCATGCGCGATACGCTCGATCTTAACCGGGGCAGCCTGCGCATGGACCGCGCGCTGACCGCGCGTCTTTTCCAGCTTGGCCTGCCGGCCGGGCTTACGCAGGCGATCATGTCGCTTTCCATGGTCATCGTTCAGGCGCTGAGCAACTCCATGGGCCCTGCAGTAATCGCCACTTCCACCGCAGTGATGCGCGTGGACGGATTCGCCATGCTGCCCAATTTTACTTTCGGCATGGCAGTAGCCACCTTTGTGGGCCAGAACATCGGCGCCGGCCGCATGGACCGGGTGGAGCGCGGCTCGCGCGACAGCGTGATACTGGCCACCATCGCCTCGGTGATCCTTTCCATATTGCTGCTGGTATTCGGCCGGATGATGGTGCGCATGTTTACCAGCACGGAAAACATTATTGAAATCGGCGTGCGCGCCTTCCGCATACTGGCGCTGGGCTATATCGCGGTGGGCTTTTCCCAGGTATACGCGGGCATCATGCGCGGCGCGGGCGACACCATGCCCTCCATGTGGATTTCGGTGTTTACCACCGTGGTACTGCGCCTGCCCATCGCCTACGCCTGGGCGGCCTTGACGCGCAGCGAGGCCTGGCCCAACGGTTCGCCCGACGCGCTGTTTTTCTCGCTGCTGATTTCCTGGGTAACGGGCGCGGTGGCCACGTATCTGTGGTACCGGCGCGGCGCGTGGCGCTCCAAATCGCTGATCTCCCCCTCCGGCAGCGGCGTGTCGGGCTGAGGACAGGCGCGTTGGCCGCAATCGGATTTGGCATAGGCGAATCTTCCGGCAAACAGCGCGCGTATTTGCCCGAATTGGGCGTAAGATTTGGATAAACCGCGTTTTGGTAGCGGCGGCCGGCCAAACGCCGGGCCGCCGTTTTTATCCACGGTTTCATCCCATGAAGAATGAAACCTCGCAAAGCGCGGCGCTTAAGCGCATTCCCAATAAGATTACCCGCATCCTATCGAACGAATAGCCCCGATCAGCAACGCAAAAATCCCGCCGGCTCGCGGCGCTCCTTATAAAAGTGCTATGCAATTTTGTATTGTTAAGTTATCGGACGCAAGGTATAATAAAATTAGTAAAATATCCCAAAGGAGGTCCTCTCATGAAATTTATGCTGGGGCACTGGATGATGAAGCCCAACATCCGTCCGCTGTACGCGGTGGAGCTGTTCCGCCACGAGCGGCGCGGCGACACGCTTAAAATGCTTGCGCCCTGCGGCCACGTGCGCGGCCGTTCCGACACCATGATCGCCGCGCTGACCGTAACGCTTTCATCGCCCATGGAGGGCGTAATCGGCGTAAGCGTGGTGCATCACGACGGCGCGACGGTTAAAGCGCCCGCCTTCCAGATCAACCGCGCCCCCTCGCCGGTGCGCATTGAGGAGGACGAAAGCTTTATCCGCTACAGCGCGGGCCGGCTCACCGCGCGCGTAAACAAGGCGGCCAAGGGCTGGGGCATTGATTTTTACGACGGGGATACCTATCTTACCGGCACCGGTTTTCGCGCCATGGCCCACATGACCGACACCGACACCGGCCGCAAATACATGCAGGACGCGCTGGAGCTTTCGGTGGGCGAGTGCGTGTACGGCCTGGGCGAGCGGTTTACGCCCTTTGTCAAAAACGGCCAGGTAGTGGAAATGTGGCAGGGCGACGGCGGCAGCTGCTCGGAAATAGCCTACAAAAATATCCCGTTCTACTTTACCAATCGCGGCTACGGCGTGTTTGTGGACAGCCCGTCGGACGTTTCCTACGAGGTGGGCAGCGAAAACGTGGAACGCGTGCAGTTTTCCGTGGAAGACGAGCGGCTGACCTACTATATTATCGCCGGGCCTACGCCCGAGCAGGTGCTTAAGCGCTATACCGCGCTGACCGGACGGCCCGCGCTGCCGCCCGCCTGGTCGTTTGGCCTTTGGCTGAGCACCTCCTTTACCACCGATTACGACGAGGCCACCGTGACCCACTTTATCGACGGCATGATCGAGCGCGCCATCCCCCTGTCGGTGTTCCACTTTGACTGCTGCTGGATGAAGGGCTTCCGCTGGTGCGACTTTTTGTGGGACGACGCGGTGTTCCCCGACCCGCGCGGCATGCTTGCCCGGTTAAAGGCGCGCGGGGTAAAGATCTGCGTGTGGATCAATCCCTACATCGCGCAGGACTCCTACCTGTTTGAGGAAGGCAAATCGCGCGGATATCTGCTTTGCAAGCGCGACGGCAGCGTGTGGCAGACCGACCTGTGGCAGGCCGGCATGGGCCTGGTGGACTTTACCAACCCCGACGCCTGCCGCTGGTATCAGGAAAAGCTGCGCGCGCTGATGGACGTGGGCGTGGACTGCTTTAAGACCGATTTTGGCGAGCGCGTGCCCGTGCGCGACATACGCTACTTTGACGGCAGCGATCCGGTGCGCATGCACAACTACTACACCCACCTGTACAACAAAACGGTGTTTGAATTGATTAAGGCCGAGCGCGGCGAGCGCGACGCGATCGTATTCGCCCGCAGCGGCACCGCGGGCGGGCAGCAGTTCCCGGTACACTGGGGCGGCGACAACTCGGCCAGCTATGTATCCATGGCCGAAACGCTGCGCGCCGGGCTTTCCCTGTCCGCGTCGGGTTACGGCTTCTGGAGCCACGACATCAGCGGTTTTGAGTCCACCGCGCCCGCCGACGTGTATAAGCGCTGGTCCGCCTTCGGCCTGCTCAGCACCCACAGCCGTCTGCACGGCTCCTCCTCCTACCGCGTGCCCTGGCTGTTTGACGAGGAAGCGGTGGACGTGCTGCGCTTTTTTACCCGGCTTAAGTGCAGGCTGATGCCCTATCTATACCGCGCGGCGGTTATCGCGCATGAGCAGGGCATCCCCATGGTGCGGCCCATGTGCGTAGCCTTTGCGGGCGATCCGGCCTGCGACACGCTGGACCGGCAGTACATGCTGGGCGAAAGCCTGCTGGTGGCGCCCGTGTTTACCAAAGACGGCACGGTGGACTATTACCTGCCCGCGGGCAAGTGGACCCACCTGCTGGACGGCCGCGTCGTAGAGGGCGGGCGCTGGATGCGCGACGTGTGCGACTTCTTCACCCTGCCGCTGTGGGTGCGCGAGGGCACGCTTTTGCCGCTGGGCGGCACGGACGGCCGGCCCGATTACGACTACACCCAAAACCTTACCCTTCGCGCCTATCATTTGGGCGAGGGCGAATCGGTCAGCGTCGAAATTCCCGACACGCTGGGCAATACGGCGGCCACCGTCACCGCCACGCGCCGCGACGGCGTGGTTTCGCTTGACTGCGGCCCGGGCCATGCCTTTGCGCTGGAAGTGATCGATTAAGCGCCGTTTACGACATTGGGTTGTAAAAAAAGCCGGTTTGGGCAAAAATCCGTTGAAAGCGCCGCTCCGCGCGATATAATATAATCAGGCGGCGGGAATCGTTGAGTAAAGTCCAAAACGCGCTCCTCGGCCCGGTTGCCGTCAGGAGGTGTAATTGTGTTTTACTTTGATCCCACGATGATTCTTGTGCTGCCCGGATTGATTCTGGCGCTGTGGGCGCAGGCGCGGGTAAACGGCGCGTTTTCCCGATACAGCCAGCTGTCCGCGCGTTCGGGCCTTACCGGCGCGGAGATGGCGCGGCAACTGCTCGCGCGCGAAGGCATTTACGATGTGGATATCCAGCGCGTGCGCGGGAATCTGACCGACCACTATTCGCCCAACGAAAAGGTGCTGCGGCTGTCGGACAATGTATTTTATTCCAACTCCATCGCCGCGCTGGGCGTGGCCGCCCACGAGTGCGGCCACGTGCTTCAGCACCGCGACGGGTACGCGCCGCTTATGCTGCGCAACGCCGTCGTGCCCGTGGCCAACATCGGCAGCAGCTTAAGCTGGCCGCTGTTCCTGTTGGGGTTTATATTCAGCTGGCGTCCGCTTTTGCTGGCCGGCATCATACTCTTCTCCGCCGCCGTGTTCTTTACGCTTATTACGCTGCCGGTGGAGTTTAACGCTTCGCGCCGCGCGCTGGGCGTGCTGGAGAGCGAGGGCGTGCTCTCGCCGGGCGAGGAACTGGACGGCGCTCGGCGCGTGTTGTCCGCCGCCGCGCTGACCTATGTCGCCTCGGCGCTGAGCGCCATATTGCAGCTGCTTCGGCTGTTGGTTCTCTCTAACCGCAACCGCGATTAGCGCACGGCCGGGTCCTCCCGGTCCAGTCGCGCCGCAGGGATAAAAAGTCCGTGCGGCGCGTTTTTTTGCCGGTATAGGGCGTTTTTGGTTGACAGCGCGGCCGGTTTATCTTATTATGAATATGTAAATACCGTATTTTGCCGGTATAACCGGTATCTGTAAGGAGGGCTTATCGTGCTTCCCCATTATGAGATTGAACAGATCCGCATCGGTACCTGCGTGCCCGGCTTTGTAGCCGAACAGTGGATGCCCCATCTGGCCAAAGCAGGCTTTGAAACGGTGTCCATCAACTTCCACATGGAACTTGGCGGCGTGGACATCGAAAAGCAGGGCCCGAAGCTGCGCGCCCAGTTGGAGGGCACCGGCTGCGAGCTGACCACCCTGGGCTACTACTGCAACCCGATCCAATACGAGGATCACAAAAAGACGCTGGAGCGGGTAATCGACGCGGCGCACCTGTACGGCGCGAAGGTGGTTTCCACCTTTGCCGGCGGCTACGAGGGCAAATCGGTGGACGACTCCATGAAGAAATTTGGCGAGGTCTATCGCGATCTGGCCAAGCGCTGCGAGGACAAGGGGCTAAAGCTGGCCATTGAAAACTGCCCCATGGGCGGCGCCTGGGATCACCTCACCTGCAACCTGGGCTTTAACCCGCGCGCGTGGGAAATGATGTTTAACGAGGTGGACAGCCCGGCTATCGGCCTGGAGTGGGAGCCCGCGCACCAGATGATTCAGCTGATCGACCCCATCGCCCAGCTGCGTAAATGGGTGGGCAAAGTGGTGCACGTACACGGCAAGGACGCCACCGTGGACCGCCGCTACGTGGCCGATTACGGCGTGCTGTGCAACACCGACTGGTACGCGCCCGAGCGCACGCCCGGCTTTGGCGATTCCGACTGGCGCGACATCATCTACATCCTGCACGTGGGCGGTTATACCGGCGACATCTGCGTAGAGGGCTATCACGACCCGATCTACAAGAACACCTGGGAAATGACCGCGCAGCTGCACGCGCTTAACTACCTCAAGTGGTGCCGCGGCGGCGATTATACGCCCAATCCCTGGGAAAACAAAAAGCTGTTCTACGAGCAGACCCAGTTAGAAGACGCGTAACGCCCCGTCTAATTTATTCGCGCCGCCCCTGGCCTCGTCCAAAGGGGCGGCGTTTTTTTGAGGGACGGCCTCCCCGTCCCCCGGCCGCGCGCACGGAAAACGCCCGGCGGATTACGCATGATAACCCGCCGGGCGCGCCGGTATTATTGCGTTTACGGGCGCCGGGCTCAGGCCTCGCGATAGCCGATGGAGCGCAAAAAGCGTAAAATGCCCGCGCGTCCCGCCGCGTCCAGCTTATATACGCCGGCGTCGCATAGCACCCGGGCGCACTTGTCGCTAAGCGCGGCGCGTATGGCCGTGCGCGCCGTTTCGGCGCTGAGCGCGGTGCCGGTTTTCGCGGCGATTTCGCGCACCCAGGCGTAATGCTTAAACAGGGGCGAATCCTCGCCCGGCGCCACGCGGATATCGCGCTCGCCCGTCAGATAACCGGCCAGGTCGCTCAACTCGCTCAAGAGCCGGCCGGGCAATATGAACAGGCCCATCACCTCAATCAGGCCGATGTTTTCCTTTTTGATGTGGTGCAGCTGGTCGTGCGGGTGGAAGATGCCCAGCGGATGCGCCTGATCGGTGCGATTGTTGCGCAGCACCAGGTTCAGCGTCCACAGCCCGCCTTCGCGCCGCACGATGGGCGTCACCGTGTTATGGGGCGCGTCCGTTCGGGCCAGTATGCCCAGCGGCTCGTCCGACCATTCGCGCCAGGCCTCCAGCAGCCGGTTGCCCAGCTTTTTCAGCTTCTGTTCGTCCGCCGAACGCAGCCGCACGCAGCTCATCGGCCAGTTGACCACCGCCGCGGTCACGCCGCTTTCGGGCGCGCTCAGCGCGATCAGGCTGTTCGCGCGGTCCATGGGGAACACGTGCCTTCCGCCCTGAAAGTGATCGTGGCTCAAAATCGACCCGCCTACGATGGGCAGATCCGCGTTGGAACCCAGAAAATAGTGCGGGAACTGGCCCACAAAGTCAAACAGCCTGTCAAAGGTGCCCGCGTCAATGCGCATGGGCACATGTTCGTGGTTTAGCACAATGCAGTGCTCGTTATAGTATAGATACGGCGAATACTGCAAATACCACCTTTTTCCGCACAGGTTTAGCGGAATCATGCGGTGGTTCTGGCGCGCGGGGAAGCCGGGCCGCCCGGCATAGCCCGGGTTTTCGGGGCACAGCATGCAGCGCGGATAGCCCACCTGCGGCGCGTTGCGCTGGGCGGCGATGTCGCGCGGGTCCTTTTCCGGTTTGGACAGGTTTATGGTAATTTCCAGCTCCCCATAAGGCGACGCGCCGGTAAACAGCTGGTTTTTCGCGATGGCGTCGACGCGGATATAATCGCACGCGCGGCACATCCGGTAAAACCAGTCGGTGGCCGCCTCAGGCCCGCCCTTGGCCATAAGCGCCGCAAACTTTTCGCGCACTACCGCGGGCGCGGGCGTAATCAGCCCACACAGCCGCGCGCCAAACCGGTCGCGCGCGTCCTGGCTGTCCTCTATAATGCCCTTTTCCACGGCCACGGCGCACAGCTCGGCCAGAATGGGCGTTACGGTAGCAGGCAAAGCGCCCTGCTCCGCAGCGTCGTCCGCAGCGGGCGCGTCCATGCGCATGGCGTCCAACAGCAGATTCAGGGTATAGTCGCGGTCGTCCGCTTCAATCAGGCCGTTCATAACGCCAAACTCTATCAGGCGTCGGATGTTGGCGGTGGCGCGTTCGTTCATTAAAAACACTTTCCCTTCCGTAGGCTTTGCTATATTATAACATTCATTTGCCGCGCAGACAACCGTATCGCGCCCCTCGCGCGCCTTTTGTGCGGTATAATTTGATAAGTTTCCGCGCAAATGCTTGACAAGCCGGGCGTCGTGGCGTATACTAATATTTGCGTTTGAGCGCTTGGAGGAGTATCGAAGTGGTCGTAACGGGGCGCACTCGAAATGCGTTGACGGCTTGAAACCGTCCGTGGGTTCGAATCCCACCTCCTCCGCCACCAAAGGACACCGATATTGATACAATGTCGGTGTTCTTTCTTTTTGCGGTTTCAAGTGTTGAAGATGCA
>CAWVLE010000049.1:0-5246 GCA_963929805.1 uncultured Eubacteriales bacterium
GCGGCGCGGCCCTCGGGCGTGACCGGGCGTATCCAGCGCGCGGAGCGCAGATAGGTAAGCCCGATAAACAGCTTTACGATTTCCTCCACATACATGGAGGAAAACACCAGCAAAAATTCCAGGTGATACACCATGCCGGACAGATACACCAGCGGCACGCTGATGACGAACAGCGAGGTAATTTCAAACGCGGCGCCCACCAGCGGCTCGCCGCCCGCGCGGAAGATATTGTTCATAATATAGCTGCACGTGCGCAGCGGTGCGGCAAAAGTGTAGATCACCAGCATTATCATCATGTACTGGCGCGTCTGTTCGCTCAGCGTGAAAAGCGAGAGTATGGGCGAGCGCAGCGGCAGTATTACCAGGCATATGGTAAGCGTAATCAGAGGGCACAGCCAGGCAAAGCGCTTCGCGTCGCCGTACGCCTTTTCCAGTTCGCCCGCGCCCACGCTCTTGCCCACCATCACCGAGCTGGCGTTGCACAGCCCCACGAAAAACGCGTATATCATGCCCTCGATCACGCGGAATATGGCCATGGCCGCGATGCCCGCCTCGTTTTGGCGGCCCAGCACCATGTTTACCAGCATCTGGCCCACGCCGTATAGCGTTTCGTTTGCCACCATGGGCGCGGCCTTATACGCGTATTCCGCCACCTGCGCGCGGCTTATGCGAAAGTGCTCCTTAAAGCGTATGGCAAATCCGTGCCCGTCGCGCGTGCTGAACAGGTAAAGCGCCGCCATATTTACATAGGCCGCCACCACCGAAGCGATGGCCGCGCCGCGCACGCCCAGCGCGGGCGCGCCCAGTTTGCCGAAAATCAGCACCCAGTTTAAAAAGGTGTTGGTGGCGATGGAGAGTATGGACGCGTACAGGGGCGACTTTACATTCTCGGTAGAGCGCATCACGCAGCTTATCGCCATGGCGATTACCTGGGCGGGATAGGAAAAACCGATGATGCGCAGATATTCAACGCCCACTTCGCTTACCGCGCTTTTGTCGGTATACACGCTCATCACCCACTCGGGCGCAAAGCAGGCCAGGCAGAAAAACACGGCGCTCACGGCGAACATCAGCGCGATGGTAATGCCATAGGCGCTGGTGATCCCCTTTTCGTTTTTCGCGCCCCAGTGTTGGGCGAAAAACAGCGTGCCCGCGCTGGCAAAGCCCCAGTAAAACGAAAATAAAAGCGAACCGAACTGATTGCACAGCCCGACGGCGGCCAGCGCCAGTTCGCCCTGCGTGCCGATCATCAGCGTATCCACCATGCTGACCGAAGTGGTAAGCAGGTTTTGCAGCGCCACCGGCACGCCGATAATGAACATGGTTCGGTAAAAATCCCTGTGCCGGGTAAAATACGCGCTCAAGCGGCTCCCTCCGTGTTCCTTTATAATGTTACGACAGGCTTATCGCCCAAACCAGTTTTTCAGCGCGCCGCCGAGAAAATAGTTTATCCAGCTGAGCGATTCGCGAAAACGGCTGGCCATGCGCTTTATCCAGCGCAGCTGGCCGGGCGCGGGCACGCCCTGGGCGTCGATCTCCAGATCGCCGCAAATCCACAGCGCGCGGGTAAGGTGATAATCGCTGGTCACCACGATGGCGGTTGAAAGGCCGTTTTGCTCCATCAGCCGCCGCGCGTTGGCCAGGTTTTCGATGGTATCGCCCGATTGCGCGTCGAGCAACACCTTGTCCTGCGGCACGCCCTGCCCGGTCAGATACTGCGCCATGGCCTCCGCCTCGGATATGGGCTCGTCCCTGCCGCGCGCGCCGCACACAATCATATACGGCGCATAGCCCTGCTCGTATAATTCAAAGCCCACTTTAACGCGGTGAAACAGCGTGGTGCTCATCCGCCCGTCCGGCATGACGCGCGCGCCCAGCACGATAATCGCGTCGGCCGGCCGGGGCTGGGCCGTACGCTGTCCGCTCAAAAAAACCGCCATCATCAGCCCGCCTTCTATCGCTATACCCGCTATCAGCGCAATCGTCAGCGCGCGCAGCAGGGATTTTCCTCTCCGTAAAAGCCTCATGTATGCTCCTTTCGCAGCGACAGCCGGCCGCGAAAGGCGCGCGGCTTACAGTCTGCTTGAAATAAATTCCAATATCTTTTGACTGCGCGCGTAAAGCGTTAGTTCCCCCGCGCGCGCACGCGCGCCCCCGGCGAGCCGGCCGCGCAGCGCGGCGTCGTCGCGCAGGCGCATAATGGCGCGGGCCACCGCCTGCGCGTCGCGCGGATCCACGCGAATGGAGCAGCTTTCATCTAATATATCGTCGTTAAAGGGCAAATCCGAGGAAATAACCGGCAATCCGCAGCCCAGCGCCTCCACAATGGCGTTGCAACAGCCCTCGGCCAGCGTGGGCAACACAAACGCGTCGGCCGCGTTCAGATACAGCGGTATGCGCGCGTTGTCCATGGGCCCCAGATGCACGATGCCCGGGCAATCCGGCGCGAGCGGGCCGCGCCCGATGAAAATCGACTGCACGTCCCCCGCCGCCTTGAGCGCCTGGCTAAGCACGCCCACGCCCTTGCGCTCGATCAGCGCGCCCACAAAGGCCACGATAAAGCGCCCCTGCTCGAGCCCCAACGTCCTGCGCGCCTGCGCCCGGTCCATGGGGTAAAAGCGCTTGGGATCGATGCCGTTGGGAAACACGCCGATCGCGTCCGCGTCGGCGATCAGGCCGCGCTCAAGCAGCGTTAACTTGTTCTGGCTGGACACCGATATCACGCCCCGAAGGCGGCGTAGCTTTTCGCGCAGCAGCGCGTCCGGATAGACCGAATACATTTTGGGCGAGCTTTCGCCATAGGCCATAAAGGCGGGAATGCCAAATTTTTCGCCCATATCCGCGGCGCACATGCCCGACATGGCCACAAAATGGCCGTACAGCGCGTCGGGCCGGTCCTCCAATTGGCTGAGCGCGCGCTGTACCGCGCGGGTGAACAGCGCGTAATTGAGCGTGGGAAAATCGATAAAGCCCATCCGCCGGTTGGAAAAGGTGGCGCCGCGCGGGCGGTATACGCTCAGCGAGCCGCCGCCGGGCACGTCGCGCCGGGTCAGTTCGGGCGGGATTTTTCTGCGCTGGGCCAGCATGCGCGTCAGATTAGCCGGCGCGATGACGCTTACCCGCACGCCCGCCTGAGCAAAGGCGCAGGCCAGCTGTTCCACAAAGCTGTAAACCGGGTCGCCCGGCGAGGGAAATTCCTGCGAAATCATGGCCAGGTGCCTGATACTCATTTAAGCGCCTCCCGGTATATCTGGCCGTAGCGCGCGGCGATATCCCGCCAGTCGTACCGCAGGCACCGCTGGGTACACGCGCGCGCGACGGCGTCGTAATTTTCCAAAATTGCCTCTACGCGGTCGGCCATTTCTTCCGGGTCCAGGCAGTTTACCGCGTAGCCCACTTCCCCGTCGGGGAACTGGCCGTCAAAGCCCTGCCCGCGCGTATAGATCACCGGCAGGCCCTGGCTCATCGCCTCGGCGTACACCAGGCCGAAGGTCTCGCGCCGCGAGGGCAGAATAAATATGTCGCTTGCCCGGTACAGGGGCAAAAGTTCCCGCATCGGCGTGCGCGGGTGAAGCGTTACCTCTTTAAAGGCGCTAAGTTTTTCCATTTCGCGCGCGTCGTCCACCGCGCCGATTACGATATCCATTCGCGTCTTCAGCCCGCGCCCGGCCAGCACGCGGGCGGCCTGCGCGGCGGCGCACAGATTTTTGCGGCGGCTGGCGCGGCCCACCGATATAAGGCGCGCCTGGCCCGGTTCGGGCGCGCGCGGCGTCTTTACGCGGTTCTCAAGCCAAAAATCGTCTATGCCGTTGGTTACCACTTCGGATTTATCCATTACGCGCTTTAGCGCCTGCGCGCTTAAATAGGGCTTTAGTTCGTTGTCGCGATAGGTGTTGGAAATAAATATCACTTTTTGGGCAAGCGCAAGTATCCTGCGCCCCAGCGGGCGCATGTGCGGCATGCGCTTGAAAAACACGCTGATGTCCGCGTCGCGCACCGCCACGACGTAGGGCACGCCCCACGCCTGGCTCAGCCGCATGGCGATATAGCCGTTGGAAAAAAGCGAATGCGCGTGAATAAGGTCAAACGCCCCGCGGTCATATTGGGCGCGCGCGGCGCATAAAATCTTATGATGCTTTACCGGAAACGCCAACCGGTCCCACCGGTTGTGGTTAACCGACAGACAGGTATACGCGCCCAGGTCGCGCCCGCCGGCCGAATAGCCGCGCGGCGCGCTGAGAAATACGCTGATCTGCTCGCCCATTTCCGCCTGGCGGTCGAACAGGTTTTTGTAAAAAACATCGTTTGCATAATAGGAATTGACGTGCAGAATCCGCATGCATACGCGTCCTTTCGCCCGGCCGGCGCCGGTGGTTGGGCCGCGCGTAACGCCGCATGGCCAACTACCATTATATGCGCATTACGCGTGCAAGTCAAACCCCCGCGCGGGCGTTTCACGCGGCCCGGGTGAAGAATTCTTACGATTTTTGTCACAAATACACCCAACGACGGACAAACTGCTTTGGTATTATATGGCCATGGAAGAGAGGTGATGCTCATACATGAGCTGGACGCGCACGGGTAACCGCCAGCCTGCCGGAAAAAGCGCATGCGGCCGGTGCGGTGCTCAAAAAGCGCGGATCTAGCGCAAGATCCCGCTTTCGCGGTTTTTACCCAGATTTATGCTACTGCCTGTCTATTGTCCGGTTTCATCACACCAAAGCGAAATGATTGATGTACATTTCGGCCGGAGTCAGGCATACGATAGGCGATTCCCGTCATCACAACAGACCCGCGGTCGCGGGCTGCGCCACAGGAGCGGGTGGCAGGTTTTGCCGGATTTATATTTGGAAACAGGCGGGCGTTCCCCCCATCCCTACTCACCCCCATCCCCAACGCCCGCATGCTTCATAAAAAAAATGAAAGTCTTTCCCCGGACTTTCATTTTTTATTTAACCTAGATTGTGGTATACTATATTCTGGAGAGGGGGAAAAGCCCTTGACCGGCGACGAATTGTGGATGGGCGAGGCGCTTAAAGAGGCGCGCGCCGCGCTCGAGGCGGGCGAAATGCCCGTGGGCGCGGTAATCGTGCGCGACGGGCGGCTGATCGCGCGCGGGCGCAACGCGCGCGAGGCCGGCATGGACCCTACCGCGCACGCGGAAATTGTGGCCATACGCCGCGCGGCGCGCGCGCTGGGCGGATGGCGGTTAAACGGCTGCTGTCTGTACGTGACGCTGGAGCCCT
>CAWVLE010000050.1:0-3862 GCA_963929805.1 uncultured Eubacteriales bacterium
TCCGCCTCTTCATCCTCATCGCCGTCTTTATCATTAAAGCGGAAAAAGTCCATCACTTCGCTTTGACCGGCCTCGTCGTCCTGATCGTCATCCAGCTCTTCGTCATCGTCTTCCAGTTCAAAATCGCCGTCGTCATCGCCGTCCATGCTTTCTTCCAGTTCGGCCAAATCGTCGTCGATGCTTTCAACGTAATTATTGAGCTCGTCAAACGCTTCCCGCAGGGTGTCGATCTCCTTGGCGGCCTCGCCCAGCACCTCAAGCATTTGTACAATCAGCTTTCCCTGATCGGATTGCGTATCCACCTTCAAGCCTTCGGCAAGCCCTCTTAAATAGGATACCCGGTCGCTGAGATTGCTCATGGTAAAACCTCCTTAAACTGAAACTGCAATCGATCGCCATCTGCGGTTAAGGACCGCCTCAGGCACGCTCCATATATTCGCCGGTACGCGTATCAATGCGCAACATATCGCCGATTTCCACAAACAGGGGCACCTGCAGGGTGTAGCCGGTTTCCACGGTCGCGGGCTTGGTGGTATTGGAAGCGGTGTCGCCCTTGAAGCCGGGCTCGGTATGGGTTACTTCCAATTCTACAAAGTTGGGCGCGGCGACCGAAAAGGGAGCGCCTTTGAAAAAACGCACGGTCACGTTGGTATTTTCCTTTACAAAGGGCAGCGCGTCTTCAAACTGGTCGTGGTTAAGCGCCAACTGCTCATAAGTCTCAAGATCCATGAAATAGTATAGGTCGCCGTCCGCGTAAAGATACTGCATCTCCTTGGTTTCGATATGGGCGCGCGGCATTTTGTCCGTGGGGTTAAAGGTGCGCTCAAGCACAGCGCCGGTCATGATATTTTTGATCTTGGTGCGCACAAACGCGGCGCCCTTGCCCGGCTTGACGTGCTGAAAATCCACAATGGTCCATACCCCGTTATCCATTTCCACGGTAACGCCTTTTTTGAAATCCCCTGCGGTGATCATGTAAATAGCCTCCTTAATATAAATAGGGTAAAAGGTTACACAATTATCAAATTCTTGGGCGCGGTAATCGGATTAACGTACCCGTCGCCGGTTATAATGGCCATATCCTCGATGCGGCACCCGGCAAATCCGGCGATATACACGCCCGGCTCCACCGTCATCACATGCCCCGCGCGCAGCGTATCGGCGCTGGTCGTGCTAAACGAAGGCGTCTCGTGTATAAACAGCCCGACCGAATGGCCCAGCGAATGGCCGAACGCGCCCGGATAGCGTGCGTCGATCAGATCGCGCGCCACGCGGTCCACCTCCCGGCACGAAGCGCCAGGGCGGATCGCAGCCAGGGCGACGCTTTGCGCCTGCAAAACGGTATCGTATATTTTAACCAGTTTATCCGACAGCTTTCCAAAGCCGATCGTTCGGGTCATGTCGCACTTATATCCGTTTACCTGCGCGCCAAAGTCCAGCGTCAACAGCTCCCCGTTTTGTACCGGCCTGTCGGACGGAACCGCGTGCGGCAACGAGCCGTTGGGCCCGGCGCAGGCGATCGTGCTAAAGGCGCTCTGCTCGCTGCCCAGCTCCAACATATCGTAATCCAACCGCCGCTGAATCTGGCGCTCGGTCATGCCCGGCCGCACCCAGCCGAGCAGATTTTCAAACGCCGTGCAGGCGATGCGCGCGGCGCGCTGTATGCATTCTATTTCGCCCGCGTCCTTTACGGCGCGCAGGGCCTCAACCATGCCGTCTACCGCCGCAAATTCCACGCCGGGCATGGCCGCGCGGGCCGCCTCAAAGGCCGACACAGTCAAAACGTCCATTTCGCAGCCCAGGCGGGCAATTTTTCGCCGCGCGACCAGCCGGCTCAATACCGCGTACAGGTTATCCTCGCGGCTCGTGCGCGCGCAAGCGCACCCGGGCGCCTGAATGGCGGCCTGTTCCACATAGCGAAAGTCGGTCAATATGGTCATGTCCCCGTCCAGCACGAGCAACGCGCCTTCGCCCGTGTAGCCGGTCAAATACCGCACGTTTTCCGGGCGTGACACCCACGCTGCGTCTATTCCCTTTTCCGCCAGCATGCGGCAGAATTTTTCCCCTCTTTGCGTCATAGCCTACCTCTTTATCCGCAGCGCGGCTTATAACGCGCCGCACAGATTAAAGCATACGCTTCATTTTATCATACATCGCGCCTTTTTTCCAGAAAAAATTATGCTAAATTGCGTTTTAGCGGCAAATTTGCCCCGCAAATATGCATCTGTTACGGCAGGACGTTTTGTTAAATTTTATTAACTCCCTCGCGCCAGTTGAAAACCGCCAAAAATACGCATATAATACTAAATCATACGGCGATGAACGGGTTATGCGCATATGTCCACGCTTTAGAGAGCCGGCGGCGGGTGTAAGCCGGCGCTGGGCACGCGTTTTCCGCCCGGGAGCCGCTCGGCGACGAGCCGTGCGGGCGCGCCCGATACAGCGCGAACCAAGGTGGGGCGTCTATGCGCCCAATCGGGGTGGTACCGCGGGCAAAAGCGTTGCTCGTCCCTGCAATTATGTGGGGACGGGTTTTTTCTATCCCCATAAACCAAACGCAAACTGCAAAGGAGTGGGAAAAATGCTGGACATTAACCTGATTCGTTCCAATCCCGATTATGTTACCGCGGCGCTTAAAAAGCGCGAATACGACGTGGACCTGACCGAACTGCTCTCCTGGGACGCGCGCCGTAAGGAACTGTTGCTGGAAAATGAAAATCTCAAAGCCGAGCGCAACCGCCGCAGCAAGGAAATCCCTTCCATAAAGAAGCAGGGCGGCGACGCCACCGCGCTTTTAAACGAATTAAAGCAAATGGCCGACCGCGTAAAGGAGCTGGACGAGGAGCAATCCGCGTTAGAAGAAAAAATCCGCACTTTTGTACTGGCGCTTCCCAACCTGCCGGCTGACGACGTAGTGGCGGGCGGCAAGGAAAACAATCAGGTGGTCAAGGTTTACGGCGAAAAGCCCGTCTGGCCTTTCGAGGCGAAAAACCACGTGGATCTGTGCGCTCAATTGGGCCTGATCGACTACGAGCGCGGCGTAAAAATGGGCGGCAACGGCTATTGGCTCTATACGGGCGACGGCGCGCGTCTGGAGTGGGCGCTGCTTAACTATTTTATCAGCGAGCACATCAAGGACGGCTATACCTTCATGCTGCCGCCCCATATCCTGACCTACGAATGCGGCCTAACGGCCGGGCAATTCCCCAAATTTGAGGAAGACGTATACCGCCTGACCGAGGAGGGCTTCCACTTCCTGCTGCCCACCGCCGAAACCGCGCTGATTAACTTGTATCGCGGCGAAATTCTGGAGGAGGACGACCTGCCCCGCAAGCTGTTCGCTTATACGCCCTGCTACCGGCGCGAGGCCGGCACCTATCGCGCCAGCGAGCGCGGCATGATCCGCGGCCATCAGTTTAACAAGGTAGAGATGTTTGGCTATACCCGCCCGGAAGACAGCGGGAAAATGCTGGCCGAGTTGATCGATAAGGCCTGCCGCCTGGTGGAAGGATTGGGCCTGCACTATCGCCTGAGCAAGCTGGCGGCGGGCGATTGTTCCGCCTCGATGGCTACCACTTACGACATCGAATTGTGGCTGCCCAGCATGAACGAGTATAAAGAATGTTCGTCGGTTTCCAACGCGCTGGATTATCAGGCGCGGCGCGGCAACATCCGCTTCCGCCGCAAGGATACCAAAAAGCTGGAATTTGTGCATACGCTCAACGGTTCCGGGCTTGCTACCAGCCGCCTGATGCCCGCGATTGTGGAGCAGTTCCAACAGGGCGACGGCAGCGTAATCATCCCCGAGGTACTGCGCCCCTACATGGGCTGCGACAAGCTGACGCCCAAGCGTTAACCTGTC
>CAWVLE010000051.1:0-8828 GCA_963929805.1 uncultured Eubacteriales bacterium
GGGTGCGTTTTGAGCGGGACCGGGTCGTACTTGCGCTGTGCGGCGGACGCCTGCCGCTAAAGTGCGTGCAGCTGAAAAAGCCGGGCCGCACGCCTGAGCGGGTAACGGCCGACGGCGTACAGACGCCCTTCACCTGCCGCGACGGCCTGATATGCTTTGAATCGCTCCTGGAAATACGGCGCGAACTCACCGTCTGCTACGCATAGCGCACCTGAAGCTTAAAGTGGCAAACAGAGAACAGACGATATTATTTTCCACCGGACGCGCACTTTATCCGCGCCCAAGGGCGGGGGATTTTTCTCCCGCCCTGTTTAAACGCGCGTCGATCAAAATTAACGCTTTTTGCGCGCGGGCGAATTGCCGAGGATGGCCCGGGAATGGTATAATATACACACTATGCTGTGCGAGGTGTGACCGATGGACTTTAAGCAAAGTATCGCGCGCGAGCTGGTGAGCGCGCTTAAAACCGTATATGGGCAGGAATCGCTTGATCAGGCGCAGGCCGCCGCCCTGCTGGAAGTGCCGCCGGATACGGCGATGGGCGATTACGCGCTGCCCTGCTTTAAATTGGCCAAGACGCTGCGCAAACCGCCCGTGGCGATTGCCGACGCGCTTAGCGGCGCGCTTAACGCGCCCTTCCTGGCGCGGGTGGAGTCGGTCAAGGGGTATCTGAACTTTTTCATAGACCGCGCGCTGTACGCGGGCGAGGTAATCGGCGCGGCGTTGGGCGCGGGGGACCGTTACGGCGCGTGCGACCTGGGCCAGGGCCGCACGGTGTGCATCGATTATTCTTCCATCAACATTGCCAAGCGCTTTCACATAGGCCACCTGTCCACCACGATGATCGGCAACGCGCTGTACCGGTTGTACAACTATCTGGGCTATCACTGCGTGGGCATCAACCATCTGGGCGACTGGGGCACGCAGTTCGGCAAAATGGTGTGTGCCTACAAAAAGTGGGGCGACCGCGCCCAGGTAGAGGCGGGCGGCGTGGACGAAATGGTCAAACTGTACGTGCGCTTTGACCGGGAAAGCGCCGAAAACCCCGCCCTGGCCGACGAGGGCCGCGCCTGGTTCAAAAAAATCGAGGAGGGCGACCCGGAGGCGCTTTCCATATTCAACTGGTTTAAAGAGGTCACGCTCAAGGACGCCGAGCGGGTGTACGATCTGCTGGGGGTAAAGTTTGACTCCTACGCGGGCGAAAGTTTTTACAACGACAAGATGGGCCGCGTAATCGACGAGCTGCGCGAGAAGGGCCTTTTAAAGGAATCGGACGGCGCGCAGGTGGTGGATCTGGAGCCCTGGGGCATGCCGCCCTGTCTGATCGTCAAAAAGGACGGCGCCACGCTGTACGCAACGCGCGATCTGGCGGCCGCGCTCTACCGCAAGGATACCTACGATTTCGCGCGCTGCCTGTACGTGGTGGCCTACCAGCAAAACCTGCACTTTAAGCAGATATTCAAGGTGCTGGAACTGATGGGTTACGAATGGGCGCGCGATATGGAACACGTCGCCTTCGGCATGGTTTCCTACGAGGGTCAGACGCTGTCCACCCGCAAGGGCCACGTGGTGTATCTGGAAGACCTGCTCAGCGAGGCCATCGCCAAGGCGCGCGAAATTATTGAGGAAAAAAGCCCCGGCCTGGAAAATAAGGACGAAGTGGCCCGTCAGGTGGGCGTGGGCGCGGTGGTATTTTTCGACCTGTACAACAACCGCATCAAGGATATCGACTTTTGGTGGGACCGCGCGCTCAATTTTGACGGCGAGACCGCGCCCTATGTGCAGTATACCCACGCGCGTTGCTGCTCGGTGTTGCGCAAGGCCGGCCAGACCGACGCCGCGCCCGATTACGGCGCGTTGGCCGACGCGCAGGCGCAGGACGTGGTGCGCCTGATCGAGCAGTTCCCCGGCCTGCTTAAAAACGCGCTGGAGCGCAGCGAGCCCTCGCTCATTACCCGCTATTCGGTAGACCTGGCGCAGGCCTATAATAAATTCTATTACGAGCGCCGTATTCTGGATGATGATATGGGCGCGCGCGCGGCCCGCCTGGAACTGACCCGCGCTACCCGCAATACCATCAAAATCGCGCTGTGGCTGATCGGCATCGAATCGCCCGAACGCATGTAATTGATTTTCTGGCGGCATCCTGAAAATGGATGCCGCTTTTTTAACTTCAACTTTCAAGCCGCCGCCCCGCACGCCTGGCATTTCATATCCCCAGTTGAAAACGGCCGAAAGCATTTTTGCCCGTAATCGGGCTAAGCGACGTCCACCCACCGAAAGTCGTGCCCGGTGGCGGGCAAAAAGCGTTGGAAAAAGTCCGAGCCGGTCATGCTGAGCGATTGCGCGTTATCGTTGGGGTGAAAGGCCAGCAGCGGCTGCCGCGCCAGGCGGCGGTCGATTAACAACTTTACGTCGCGCGCGCTTTCAAATATCAGGCCCAGCGGACTGACCGCGCCGGGATGGGTGTCCAGCATGGCGCGCAGCTGTTCGGCCGTTGCGAAACTCAATCGCGAAGAACCGATCTGCTTGGAAATATCGGCCGTGCGGAATTGGGCGTCCGGCATGACCAGACACAGGTAAAACGCGCTGTTGTTGCGCGGCGTCAGGAACAGATTTTTGGGGATCAGCGCGCCCAGTTCGCGCTGGGCTTCGTCCAAATCCTCCATGGTGTGGGCGGGCGCGTGGCGGATCAGGCGGTAGCCGACGCCCAGTTTATCCAAAAAGGCAAGTATTTGCGCGGTTGCGTTCAGCTCCAATTGCATCATTTCCCTTCGGCGTTTGGTTGTCGGTTTCTGGCCAGATAGCGCACGTCCTGTCCCTCAAGGTGGATAAATATGCCGCGCCTGCGGTCCATCAGGCGCGAAAGAATGCGCGCGCCATAGCGGTCCTGAATTTCGGCCGGGCTTAGATTGGTGGCGATCAGCGTGTTGCGCCCGGCCGCGCCGCGCTCGTTGATAAGCATGTACAGGTATTCTACCGTGATGTTGCGCAGCATGGGCTCGGCGCCTAGATCGTCTATGAGCAAAAGCTCGCAGTTAAGCAGGCGCTCAAGCGGCGCGTCCGCGTCCTCCTGCCCAAAATGATAGGCGCGCATGGCCTCCACCATGCGAAAGGCGGTTATGCACAGCGCGTCTACCCCGCGCGCAATGGCGCGGTCCGCCACGCAGCCCAGCAAAAATGTCTTGCCCAGCCCGCTTGCGCCCATCAGCACGAGGTTTTGCTTTTCGCCGCCCGGCAGCGCGCCGGCATACGCCGCGCACAAATCGCGCGCTCGTTCAGCCTGCGCGCGCTGCGCGCCCTCCGGGAATACGCCCGGGTCAAACTGATCGAATGTTTCGCCCGCGTGCGCGGACAAATTGGCCGATTCGCGCATCAATTGCAGGCGCCGCCTGCGCCGGCACTCGCATTCCTGGTTTTTCAGTTCGCCCACATAGCCGCTGTCGCGGCACGCGTCGCAGGCGTAACGCATTTCCAGCTGGTCGCGCGGCAAGCCCAGCGCCAGAAGACGGCTGGAAATTTCGGCCCTGAGCGCGCTTATCTGCGCGCGCAACGCGTCGGATATGGCGTGCGCCTCTTCGCGCCGGTTCATTACCTCGCGCGCGGCCTGGGCGAGCAGGCGGCGCATCTGCTGTTGGATTTGCCCGATTTGCGGATCGCGCTCGACGGCCAGACGAACGCGCTCCTCGCGGTCGCGCTCGGCATCGGCGCGGCGTTTGGCATATTCCTGGTCGAGCCGGGCCCGTATTTCGGCGCGCGTCATGGCTGGTTCCCTCCCTTGGGTTTATCCAAATCCTCAAAAAAGTCGTCAAAGAAGCTGTTTTCATAGCGCGGTTGGGACTGGGGCTCATCGGGCCGCGCGTTTGCGGGCGCGGGGCGGACGGCCTTGCGCGGGCCGGAGGCGGAGCGCGCCTCGTATTCGGCCTGGGCCGCGGATACGTCGCGCACGCCCAGGCGGGCCCAGGCCGCCAGGTTTTTGGCGATGGAGCGCGTGGGCAGCGTAAGCCCGTTGGCCAGACCAGCGGCGTAGAGGATCACCTCAAACGGCGCGGTCTTAAGCCATTCCTTCATCTGGTCCATGTCGGCCTCGGTTGGGCGGCGGTCGATGCCCGCGCGGCTGAACACCTGGCCGGTCTGCTCGCGCAAAAGCGCGCGCGCCTTTTTGTATTCGCCGGCCGCGGCCAGCGTGGTCACGCCCAGCCTGCGCCAACGCCCCAGCTCGGCGCCCAGGTCGGAAAAAGTATTGCGGTTTTTATCGCGGCAATGGGCGGCGGCCAGCATAAGCGCGCTTTGCTCAAAGCCCTCGTCCAGCCACATGCGAACCGATTCCAACTGGGCCGCGCCCGGCGTGCGCGCGCTGGCGCCCAGCTCCGCGAGCAACTGGCGCGTGGATTCGTATAGCGCGCGGTCCTCGTCCAGCCGCTCGGCCGCGTTCTCGGGCGCGCCGCGCAGGCGGGAAAGGATGCCGTCCACATAAGCGAAAGAGGGGCTGGCGCTGGCGGTCGTCTCTTTAAGCGCGCGGTCTACCGCCTTTTCGCTCAGCGACCATTCCTCCAGCCATTTTTTCGTTAACTGCACTTCGGCCTCGGTAGGCGCGCGGCGCAGGTTCAGGTAATCGCACACGTGGCTGGCCAGACGGTATTCGGCCGTGCCGCGCGAAAGCTCGCGCTCGGCGGCCTCCACCGTGCGAATATCGCGCTGTGCCCAGTCCAGCGCCATCTGGCCGAACACTTTAAACAGATACCCGGTGGAGCGCTTTTTCCCGCTTTGCCGCTTAAGCTGGGCGCTTTTTTCGCGCACCATCGTCAGCACCACCTCGCACGGCAGGCGCAAATCCTCCACCCATTCCATGGCGGCGCTTAACTGTTGGGGATGCAAAATGCCCAGCGTCTGTTGCAGCTGGTTGATAAAATCGCGGTATTGATAGGCGCCGTCATGGCCCGCGCCCTGGCCGTCCAGCAGCGCGGTGCGCACGTTTACGTATTCAAAGCTGGGCGGCGAATCGCTTACGCCTATGACCAGCCCCTTCTGCTCCCAATACCGAAAGGCGTCCATTACCTCGTCCACCTTCAGGCTGAGCGCGCGCGCCATGCCCTCCAGCGTGACCGACGGGTCGGGGTGGTGGCACTGCATCAGCCCGTACAGGTATACGCGCACATAGTCGCCCGGCGCATAGGGCATGTATTCCAGCAGAAACAGGTTTTCCACCGGCGTAACGTCGTACATGGCAAAATTTTTGCTAAACGCGCTCAGCGCCATCCTTTGTGCCCCCCGCGAATTAAACGTAGTGTTTTTTTCTTATGGGGGTATCATACCACAAAACGCGGCCGGCGGCAATCGCGCGCTTTACACCGCCGCGCAAAGGGGATATAATGAAGTTAAAAACGGGTAAGGAGCGTTGATACATATGCGCGATCCGCGAATCGATCAATTGGCGCACAACCTGATTAACTATTCCTGCCGCCTTAAAAAGGGCGAAAAGGTGCTCATCGAAAATAACGGCATCGAGCGTGAAATGGTCACGGCCCTGGTGCGGGCGGCCTACGAGGCGGGCGGCCTGCCCTTTGTATGGCTTAAAGACCCGGCGGTCAACCGCGCCATACTTTCCGGGCTGGACGAGCGCCAGGCCGGCATCATGGCCCGGAACGAGGCCGCGCTGATGGAGCAGATGGACGCGTATATCGGCCTGCGCTCGGGGGATAACCACGCCGAGCTAAACGACGTGCCGGCCGAAAAGCACGCGATGCAGTCGCGCCTTATCTGGGAAGTGGTGCATGGCCAGGTGCGCCTTAAAAAGAAATGGGTGGTGCTGCGCTATCCCGCGCCCTCCATGGCGCAGATGGCCGATATGTCCACCGAGGCTTTTGAGGATTATTACTTTAACGTGTGCTGCTTGGATTACGGCAAGATGAGCCGGGCCATGGACGCGCTGGTCGAGCGCATGCAGCGCGCCGACCAGGTGCATATCGTGGGGCCGGGCACCGATCTGCGCTTTTCCATCAAAGGGCTGCCCGCCATCAAGTGCGCGGGCGAAATGAATATCCCCGACGGCGAGGTGTTTACCGCGCCGGTGCGCGAATCGGTCAACGGCACGATTACCTATAATACGCCGTCCGTCTACGACGGGTTTACCTACGAAGGCATCCGCCTGACCTTTAAAGACGGCAAAATTGTCGAAGCCGCGGCCAACGATACCGCGCGCATTAACAAGGCGCTCGACATCGACGAGGGCGCGCGCTATGTGGGCGAGTTCGCCATCGGCGTTAACCCCTACATCACCGCGCCCATGAAGGACACCCTGTTTGACGAAAAAATCTCCGGCTCTTTCCACTTTACGCCGGGCGCCTGCTACGACGAATGCGACAACGGCAACAAGTCGGCCAATCACTGGGACCTGGTTTGCATTCAGACCCCCGCTTACGGCGGCGGCGAAATGTACTTTGACGGCGAACTGATCCGAAAAGACGGGCTGTTTGTGCCCCAGGCGCTTACCTGCCTCAATCCGGAAAATTTGGTCTGAGGCGAAAGGGCGAGCGTATAAAAGAGGCGATTTATGGACGGGCGGATCATCATTTATAAGGCGGAGCGCAGGCTGGAACTGTGGCGCGGCGGCGATCTGCGCGCCTGCTTCCCGATTGGGCTGGGCCCCAACAGCCGGGGCGCCAAGACGCGTGAGGGCGACGGCCGCACGCCGGAAGGCGCGTATTTTGTGTGTACCCGAAACCGGCAAAGCAAGTATTACCTGTCGCTCGGGCTGAGCTATCCGGGCGAGCGGGATGCGCTGCGCGCGCTGGAGCGGGGCCTGATCGGGCCGGAAATGTGCGAATATATCTGCGCGCGCGTACGCGAGGGCCTGCGCCCGCCCTGGGATACCCCGCTTGGCGGATTTATCATGATCCACGGCGGCGGCGCGCATGGCGACTGGACGCAGGGCTGCGTGGCGCTGGAAAATAAGGATATGGACGCGCTGTGGGCCTGCTGCCCGCTGGGCGCCCCGGTTGACATACGGCCCTAAGGGGATGCGCGGCTTATTCGCTTGGCAGCGAATAAAGCGTGCGCGGGGCGCTTGCATTTGCGCTCCGCGCGTATTAGAATATGTGTATCCATACGGCCCTGAACGGCCGCAACACATTACAAAGGAGCAAACGCATATGTATAAGGGAATCGGCGCCGACTTGCTGGACAAGTTTTCAAACGCCTATCAGGGCGATCCGGTCAACGCGCTGCGCACCCACGCGGTGGTAAAGTGCGGGCTGAGCGACGCGGCGGTTAACCAGCGCGAGGATATCGACAACCCCATGATCTTTGAGGTGGAGCTGGAGTCGGGCAAAATCACCAACCAGAAAAGCAGTGGCCGCTGCTGGCTGTTTGCGGGATTGAACACCATGCGCTATGAGATTATGAAAAAGCTCAACCTGGAAACCTTTGAGCTTTCTCAAAGCTATCAGATGTTCTACGACAAGCTGGAAAAGGCCAATTATTTTCTGGAAAGCATTCTGGCCACGCTGGACGAGCCGCTCTCCGGCCGGCTGGTCAATCATCTGCTCACCGCGCCCGTTCAGGACGGCGGCCAGTGGGATATGTTTGTGGCGCTGGTGGAAAAATACGGCTGCGTGCCCAAATCGGTCATGCCCGAAAGCTTCCATTCCAGCAACAGCGGCATGATGAACAAAATGCTTACGCTTAAACTGCGCGAGGACGCCATGCAGCTGCGCGCCATGGAGCGCGACCTGGACAAGCAGCGCGCCGCAAAGGAAGAAATGCTGTGCGAAATTTACCGCATGCTGTGCGTCTGCCTGGGCGAGCCTCCGCGCGCCTTTGACGTCAGCTTCCGCGACAAGGACAAAAACTTTATCACCGAGCGCAACATAACCCCCCTGGCCTTCTTTGAAAAATACGTGGGACAGGCGCTGGACGATTACGTATCCATCATCAACGCCCCCACCGCCGATAAGCCGTATGGCAAGACGTACACGGTTTCCTTCCTGGGCAACGTGGCGGGCGGCCGCTCGATCAAATACCTCAATCTGCCCTCTGACGAGCTTAAACGCATGGCCATCGCTCAGCTAAAGGACGGTCAGCCGGTATGGTTCGGCTGCGACGTGGGCCAGATGCTCATGCGCGACCGCGGCATCATGGGCATGAATACCTTCGACTATGACGGCGTGCTGGGCGTCCATTTCGGGCTGGATAAGGCGCAGCGGCTGGATTACGGCGAAAGCATGATGACCCACGCGATGGTGTTTTTGGGCGTACATCTGGTGGACGGCAAACCCGTGCGCTGGAAGGTAGAAAACAGCTGGAGCGACAAGAGCGGCCAGGACGGCTATTACCTGATGACCGACGCGTGGTTTGACGAGTATAACTATCAGGTGGTCGTCAACAAAAAATACCTTACCGATGAACAACGCGCCGCGCTTGATCAGGAGCCGGTCAAACTGGCGCCCTGGGATCCGATGGGCTCGCTGGCCTGAGGTATTTTGAGACACACTGTGGGCGCGCCTTTTAAAGTGCACTTGTAAAGGCGCGCCCGCTTCTTTTTTTCGGGAGAGCAGAAAGAAAATGGCGTGGAGGATAGCCTTTGCGAAATGAATTCAAAGCGGCGTTTTTCTAGCTTGCCCGTTCCAGCCGCCTGTCGTCCATTTCATACACGCTGCCGCATGCCTACGGAATATTTGCCCACTTTCTTGCGGTCCTTCGGGTCCAACCCCACCCGCCGTATCGATTCCGCCACCGCCGCTAACGGCGCGCGCCGGCTGAGCGACCACAGCGCTTTTAAGTTGTCGTACCCGCTTATCTGCGGTATGAACCCCGGCGCTTCGATCACC
>CAWVLE010000052.1:0-7438 GCA_963929805.1 uncultured Eubacteriales bacterium
GGCGATCCCTTCAAACACGCGGGGACGGGTATACTGCGGATATTCCAAAAGGTCGCCGGAAAAGCTCTCGTCCACGCTGGATTGCTCCGAGCCCAACACGCCGGGCACCAGGCGGGCCACCGCGTCGATTAATACCATCGCGCCCAGTTCGCCCCCGGTCCGCACATAATCGCCGATGGATCTTTCCTCGTCCACGCACAGGTCGATAGCTCGCTGGTCCACGCCCTCGTAATGGCCGCACAGCAGCACCAGTTCCTCCTCGCGCGATAGTTCTTCCACCACGCGCTGGGTAAGCGTGCGCCCGCGCGGCGAAAGGTAAATACGCCTGCGCCGGGCGGGTTCGCGCGTGGCCGCGCGCATGGCGTCGCAAATGGGCTGGGCCAGCATCACCATGCCCGCGCCGCCGCCAAACGGGTAATCGTCGGTATTTTTATGCTTTTCGGCCGAATAGGCGCGTATATCGATCAATTCCACCTGCAACAGCCCGGCCGCGCACGCGCGGCCCAAAATGCTTTCCCCCAGCATGGGTTTTAGCATGTCCGGAAAGATGGTAAGCACTTTAATCTTCATCGAATACCGCCACCTCTTCAAGCCGTGCGGCCGAAAGCAGCATGGTCTTATTTTCCACGTCCACCTTCAGCACCACGCTTTTGAGGGCGGGCACCAGCACCTCGCCCAGCGGGCCCGAAAACACGTATACGTCGTTTCCGCCCGGCTGAAGCACCTGGGTAAGCTTTCCGATCGTCCTTCCGGAATCGTCGGCCGCCTCGCAGCCCACCAGGTCGCATATAAATTCGGCGTCGTCGGGCAGCGCCACCGCGTGCGCGCGGTCTACGTAGATCAGTTCGCCGCGCAGCGCCTCGGCGTCGTTTCGGTCGTGTACGCCGTTAAGAAACATATACACCGCGTCCTGTTCTATGCGCGTGACGCGCGCGCCGCGGCTTTCATACGTTTCTCCGCGCTTTAAAAATATATTTTCCAGCCCTTCAAAGCGTCCCACGTCGCAGGTAATCGGGCGGATTTTGATTTCGCCCTTTACCCCCTGCGGCTTAAGAATTTCGCCGATGACCAGATAAGTGTCCAGCATAACTTCCCTCCGGTAAAAAAAGAACCGAACTGCCCCGTAAGGCAGCTCAGGTCCCTTTAATTTGGCTATAAAATCTCCACGAAAACCGGCTTGGCGGCCTTGGGCGTAGCGGCCTTTACGATCGTGCGGATGGATTTGGCGATCCGGCCCTGTTTGCCGATCACCTTGCCCATATCCTCAGGCGCGACGCGCAGTTCAATTACCACCGAATCCTCGTTTTGCACCTCGCGTACATCCACCGCCTCGGTATTTTCCACCAGCGATTGGGCGATGTATTTCACCAATTCAACCATATGCCTCACCTTTATGGCGCGCTTAGAGCACGCCGCCCTTCTTCAGCAGCGCGCGGGTGGTGTCGGTGGGCTGAGCGCCCACGCCCAGCCAGTACTTGGCGCGCTCTTCTACGATTTTGAGCTCGACCGGATCGGTCAGCGGGTTAAAATAGCCGATTTCCTCGATAAAGCGGCCGTCGCGCGCGTTGCGGCTGTCGGTGACGACGATGCGGTAGAACGGCTTTTTCTTCATGCCCATCCTCTTCAGGCGAATCTTAACCATGGGATATTCCTCCTCAAACTTCCTGTAGATTGATAATATATCGCAGCGCCGGGGCGCTTTTCGCCCCATGCGGTGCTATCAACGAAA
Organism: uncultured Eubacteriales bacterium; assembly: GCA_963929805.1. Lineage (GTDB taxonomy): Bacteria > Bacillota > Clostridia > Christensenellales > Aristaeellaceae > CAWVLE01. The sequence goes on from CAWVLE010000052.1 coordinate 1,730, forward strand.
TTTCCCAAACGGCATGCGCATCCTGCCGCGCTTGCCCGCCCCCATAAACTGCTTCATCATGGCGCGCGCCTGGTCAAACTGTTTAAGAAGCAAATTGACCTGCTGCACCGTGGCGCCGCTGCCCGCCGCGATGCGGCGTTTGCGGCTGGCGTTTAGTATGTCGGGGTTGCGCCGCTCCATCCGGGTCATGGAGCGGATAATGGCGATGTTGGTATTTTGCGCCTTGGCCACCTGATCCTCGTCGATGTCGACGTTGTTCAGTTTGCCGCTTACGCCGGGGATCATCTTGAGCAGATCCTTCACCGGGCCCATTTTTTTAAGCTGATTCATCTGCTCCATATAGTCTTCCAGCGTAAAGGTCTGCGTGCGCACCTTGCCCATCAAATCCAGCGCGGCCTTGTCGTCCATCGTCTGCTGCGCCTTCTCAATCAGGCTGAGCACGTCGCCCATGCCCAGTATGCGCGAGGCCATGCGGTCGGGGTAAAACGGCTCGATATCCTCCAGCTTTTCGCCCACGCCGCTGAACTTAATGGGCTTTCCGGTTACCGCCTTTACCGATATGGCCGCGCCGCCGCGCGTATCGCCGTCCAGCTTGGTCAGTATTACGCCGTCCACACCCAGGTTTTTGTTGAACGTATCGGCCACGTTGACCGCGTCCTGGCCGGTCATCGCGTCCACCACCAGCAGGATTTCCTGGGGGCGAACGGCCGCCTTTACTTCGCGCAGCTCCTCCATCAGCTTTTCGTCTATGTGCAGCCGGCCGGCGGTATCCAGTATGACCGGGTCGCGGCCGTAATAGCGCGCGTAGTCTATGGCTTCTTTCGCGATTTGGACCGGGTTGGTCTGCCCGCGCTCAAATACTTCCGCGCCGACCGCCTCGCCCACCACCTGCAACTGCTTTATGGCCGCCGGGCGGTAGATGTCGCAGGCCACCAGCAACGGCTTTTTGCCCTGCTTTATCAGCATGCCGCCCAGCTTGCCCGCCATAGTGGTTTTACCGGCGCCCTGCAATCCGCACAGCATGTACACCGTGGGCGCCTGGGGCGAATAGGTCAGACGGGCGTTCGCGCCGCCCATCAGCTGGGTCAATTCCTCGTTTACGATTTTTATAACCTGCTGTCCGGCCGTCAGGCTTTCCAGTATTTCCGCGCCCACGGCCTTTTCGCTAACGCGCTTTACAAAATCCTTTACGACCAGAAAGTTCACGTCGGCCTCAAGCAGCGCCATGCGCACCTCGCGCATCGCGGCCTTGACATCCTGTTCGGAAACCTTGCCCTTTCCGCTTAACTTTTTAAACGCCTGTTGCAGTTTCTCGGTCAGGCCTTCAAACGCCACCCACGCTCACCTCTCGATCCATTCTATATTGCCCAGCGCGCGGAGCGCTTCCTCCAACGCCGGGCGCGTCTGTTCGCTTGCGCGGATTTTTTCAAGGCAGCTGCGGCAGCGCTCCACCTCGGCCTCAATGCGCCGGTAGCGTTCCAACATGCCCAGCCTGCTTTCGTATGTTTCCAGTTGGGCGTAGGCCTTGGCCAGCGCGTCGTGTACGCCCTGCCGGGATATGCCCATCTGCTGCGCGATTTCGGACAGCGACATATCTTCCTCGCAATACATGCGCGCCACGCGCAACCGGTGATCGGTCAAAAGCGGTCCGTAAAAATCGAGCAGCCAATTAAATTCCACCCGTTTTTCCATGACAAACCCCTCCGCTCAAACGGACAGTGTGTATTATAGCGCGCGCAAACGGCCCTGTCAAGTAAAAAATCTTGACAGGGCCGCGTTTGGGCCGCCGGCCGGCAGGTTACGGCGCGTCTATCTCGATTTCATAGCAGCCGGCGTCCAGGGTAACCCGCCCTTCGCCGGATAGCTGCGCGCAGGGCGCGCCGTTTACGCGGGCCGTCGCGCACGCGCGATCCAGCACGAATTCCGCCTGGCAATTAAAGGGAATTTTAAGCGTATAAATCAGTTTGCCGTCCGCGCGGCGCCAACCGCTTTCGTATGTTCCGCTGGCCGACTGATACCGGGCGTGGGCAAACTCGAAGCGCGCGTCCACCTCGGGCGCGATACGCGCGCGCGCAAAGCCGGGCGCGCTTTCCAGCGGATTGAGCCCGCACATGTGGCGGTACATCCACTCCACCACCGAACCGTAGGCATAGTGGTTCATGCTGTTCATACCGGTATCGGACACCAGGCCGTTGGGCAGCACGCTGTTCCAGCGTTCCCACACGGTGGTGGCGCCCATGTTTACCTCGTACAGCCAGCTGGGGTAATCCTCGTTGAGCAACAGCGTATACGCGTAATCGCTCAGCCCCGCCCCGGACAGCGCGGGGCACAAAAAGTAGGTGCCCACAAAACCGGTGTCCAGATGGATCTTGCGCTCGTCCAGGCGTTTTTTCAAATCGCGCGCCAGCCGCTCGCGGTGCTCTTCCGGCGCCAGATCCAGATACAGCGACAGCGCCATGGCGGTCTGCGTAGGCACGGCAATGCGCCCGGTGGGGGTAAAGTATTCCGCGCGGATGGCCGATTTAATTTCCTCGCACAGCGCCTGATACTTTTGCTGATCCTGCGTTTTGCCCAGCACGCCTGCCGCCTTGGCGGTCAGCAACGTGGAATAATAATAGTAGAACGAGGCCACAAAGTACGGATCCGTGCCGCCCAGCGGGGAGCCCGCAACCGGGTTATCCAGCGCCAGCCAGTCGGCAAAGTGGAAGCCGCTCTGCCATAGCCGTGGCCCGCCGTTATGGCTTTCGTCATGGCGCTCGATCCAGTCTACCCACAGCTTCATATTTTCGTACTGTTTTTCCAGCAACGTTTTGTCGCCGTAAAACAGGTACATCGTCCACGGAATCACCGCCGCCATGTCGGCCCACGCGCAGGAGCCGTGGCTTTGTTCCGCTTCGCCGCGTATGCGGGCGATCTGGTCGAGGATATCGGGAATCACGTGGGGCACGGAGCCGTCCAGCGTGCGCTGCTCGAGCAGCGCGTCGTAAAGGTATTTGGCGTAAAAGGCGGGGGTATACATGTTAAAGCTGGCCGCCGGGGCAAACACCTGCGCGTCGCCCGTCCAGCCCATGCGCTCGTCGCGCTGCGGGCAATCGGTAGGCACGTCCAGGAAATTGCCGCGCTGCCCCCACAGCGCGTTGCGGATTAACTGGTTTACCTTGGCGTTGGATGTGGTGATCTCGCCGGTAAATTCGATATCCGAATGCATTACGCAGCCGCAAAACGCGTCCGGATTTACGCGTTCCATGCCCTCGACGCGTATATATCGAAAACCGTAAAAGGTAAAGTGGGGCCGCACATGCGCGGGGCGCCCGGCCGAGATATAGGTAAACGCCTCCTTGGCCGTGCGCAGGTTTTCGTTGTAGAAGTTGCCGTGCTGCAACAGTTCGCCGCACTGCAAAAAAACCTTTTGCCCTTTAGGCAGGTTCACGTCAAACTCCATCCAGCCGGTCATCACCTGGCCAAAGTCCAGCACCTGCTCCGCGGCAGGGGTAATAATCAGTTTGGGTTTAAGCCGCTGGATAATGCGCAGCGGCGGGCTGAGCCGCGCCAGGAGCGCGCCTTTGGGCGGCTCGGCAAGCGCGCAGGGCACAAAGCCTTCAAACGAATCAAACGGCGCCTCCATGCGCGCGTCGTACGTCTCGCCGTCGTAAATGCTGCTTTCCAGCACCGGGCCCGGATGGCACAGCCATGTTTCATCGGTGCCCAGCACGAGCTCTTCCCCATCCTCAAACAGGACGCGCACCTCGGCGATAAAGCACATCGTGTCGCCATAGAGCTTATCCATTTTGTCCACAAAGCCAAACCGGCCTTTGTACCAGCCGTTGCCCAAACTGGCGCCCAACACGTTTTCGCCCCGGCGCAGCGCGCCGGTAATGTCGTAGGTCTGGTATTGCACCCACAGGTTGTAGTCGTTGTAAAAGGGCGAAAGGTATTCGTCGCCCACCTTCTGCCCGTTAAGCTCCAACTCGTATACGCCCAGCCCCGACGCGTACACGCGCGCCTGGCGCACCGGCCGGTCCACATTCAGCCGGACGCGGATCAGCGGATGCGCGTCCCGGTCAAAAGGCGCGCAAATCCACCGCGCGGCAAAGGGCTCGTCCATCTTTGCGGTTTCAAACCAGCTGACGGCGCTTGCGCTGTCGCCGTCGTCCGCCCACACGCTTACCCGCCAGAAATAGCGCGTGCGCGCCTTCAACTCAAGCTCAGGCGTGTAACCCAGCGCGCTTATATCCGCCGCGCGCCCGCTGTCGTGGACCAGGTTTTCAAATTTTTCGTCCAGCGCCACTTCCACGCGCGCGGCCTGCTGCCTTTTACCCGTGGAGGAAAGCACCGTCCAGGTAAAAGTGGGCCTGTCCATTTTGTAACCCAGAGGCGTTTCGATGTGGTTTACGCGCAGTTTGCCAATCTCCATCCAATCGCTCCTTTGTATGGTATGGTTTTGGGCGCGCACAAGTTTGCGCGCCCGCGATGCGATAAATCTACACGTGCGGTTTAAAGCCCTCCCCCAGCGCTTCGTGTACGTTGGTTGCGATGACAAAGGCGGACTTGTCCTCCTGCGCCACAATCGAGCGCAGGCGCATGCTCTCCATGCGGTTAACCACGCACAGCAGCACGGTTTTTTTCTCGCCCGAATACATGCCCTGCCCGCTGAGCGCAGTCACGCCCCGGCTCATTTCACGCATGATGCGCCCGGCAATCGCCTCGCCTTTGTCGGAAATGATATAATACGCCTTGGCCAGGTTGGGGCCCTCCAGCACCAGGTCAAACAACTTGCTCATCAAAAAGGCCGAAATCAACGCCTGCATGGCCGCGGTCGCGTCAAACACAAAACCCGACGCGATTATGACCAGCGCGTCCACCGCAAAGGTCACCACGCTGACCCGCAAAACCGGAATGTGGCGGTTGACCAGCGCGCCCAGCATGTCGCTGCCGCCGGTGGTCGCGCCGCCGCGCAGAATCAGGCCGAACCCCGCGCCGCACGCCACGCCGCCAAACACGGCCGACAGCAGCGTATCGTCGGTCAGCGCCGGAAGCGGCAGATAGTCGATCAAAAGCGAAAGCCCGAACGAAGCTACCACCGAACGCACGCCAAAGCGCAGCCCCATGGGCTTTAGCGAAACCAGAAACAGCGGCACGTTCAGGCACAGCGCGATACGGCCCACGGGCCACCCGGTAAACGAATTGACCAGCTGGCCGATGCCGGTAAAGCCGCCGGGCGCTATTTCGTTGGGAATCAGATACATATTATAGGCGGCCGCGCACACCAGCAAACCCAGCGCGATCTGGGCCCATTCAATCAATTGTCCCGCAAGCCGCTTTTTCAAAAACGCGCCGCCTCCCCTCTTTTTCGCTTATGTTTATTATACCACGGCGCCGCGATTTTTTCCATCGCGCGCAGTGGGCCGCGCATGCTGACAGAGCGCTTAGAATGCCTGCAAGACAAGGAAGCGAACTTGCAAACAAGGTTTCTTACTTAAACGTAAGTAACCGCCGTTTGCAAGTGACGCTGACGCCGTAAGCAAAAACCGCTTCCTCTCTTTTTTTCAGAAGCGGTTTTTGCGTTTGCGGGCTTTGTCAGCGCTCTAAGGGGCGCGTTTAGCGCTCCTCTGTCAAAAAAAACTTCCGGGAGGTTTGGAGGGCCGAAGCCCTCCAAGCTCAAATCGAATCCGGCGACATGCGCGGCGGATTCGTGCGCCTTGCGCAGCA
>CAWVLE010000053.1:0-2945 GCA_963929805.1 uncultured Eubacteriales bacterium
CCTACCGGCCCAACCGGTGCGACCGGTGCGACCGGTGCGACCGGTGCGACCGGCGCGACCGGGCCGACCGGCGCGGCGCCGGACGACATATTCGCCTCGTTCGCCAGCGTGCAGGGCCGCTACACCAACGGGCAGCAGATGATGCTCTTTCCCTATACAATCGATCCGACCGGCAATATTACCGGCCAGGATCAGCTGTTTGTGGTGTTTCAGCCGGGCTATTATATGGTAAACTACAGCGTAGCGGTCATCTTTCAGACAGCCAGCTACATGCAGGTTACGCCCTTTTACAACGGCGAAATCCACCTGGAAAACGGGATTTACTTTGCTACCAGCACCAACGGCTCCTCCGCCTGCGGCTCGGCCAATTTTATCTTTTACGCGCCGCAGGAAACCACGCTCGGTCTGACCTTTAACAGCCCAACCACCGCGACCGACGGCACGATAAGCATGACCATATTAAAGCTGACGCGAAGCTGACGCCATGCGGCCCGGGGCGGGATAAATCCCTCGCCCTGGGCCTGGCCCGTCAACCGCGCCCGTCCAGAAGACGGCGCAGATTTTCCACCTTGTGGTTCAGGTGCTTAAGCCGCGCCTGCGCCTCCTCCAGCTGCCGCCTTGCGGCCTCGGTCTGCTTAAGCAATATATCGTAGCGCGCCTGGATGGTGCTATCGCCCTGGCTGCATAAATCGCAGTAGGCCTTTACCGAATCCACCGGCATGCCGCACTCGCGCAGGCATTTTACCGTGGCAAGATAGTGAAGCGATTCCTCGTCGAACAGGCGGCGGTTGTTTCCGTCCCGCTTAAGCGAGGGAATCAGCCCCTTGTCGGTGTAAAAACGGATGGTGTACTCGCTCATGCCCAGCCGCTGCGCGGCCTGCTTTACCGTATACAATGTAACATCCACCTTCCCAAAAAATGCTTGACTTAGAGTTACTCGAATATAGTAAGATAATTTTAGCACAAGAATATAAGCCATGTAAAGGCCACAGGAGGTACGGTAAAGATGGACTATCTGGGAAAAGACATCCCCAAGCTGGGGTTTGGGCTGATGCGGTTGCCCATGCTGGACGGCGAAGTGGACATCGAGCAGACCAAGCAGATGGTGGATAATTTCCTCGCGGCGGGGTTTACCTATTTTGACACCGCGTACGGCTATCTGGACGGCAAATCGGAAAAGGCGGTAAAAACGGCGCTGGTGGAGCGCTATCCGCGCGAAAAATTCCAACTGGCCACCAAGCTGCCCGCCTGGGCAGGGCCCAAGACGGCCGAGGAGGCGCGGCAGATGCTGTTTACCTCGCTGGAGCGCACGGGCGCGGGCTATTTTGACTTTTACCTGCTGCACAACCTGGGCGACAACCGCACGCAGGCCTTTGACGATTTTAAAATCTGGGATTACGTGCTGGAAATGCGCGAAAAGGGCCTGGTAAAGCACGTGGGCTTCTCCTTCCACGACAAGGCCGAGCTGCTGGACGAGCTGCTGACCCGCCACAGCGAGATGGAGTTTGTGCAGCTGCAAATCAACTACGCCGATTGGGAAAGCCCGTCGGTTCAGTCGCGCGAGTGCTACGAAGTGGCGCGCCGCCACAACAAGCCGGTCGTCATCATGGAGCCGGTGAAGGGCGGCTCGCTGGCCAATTTGCCCGATCCGGTCGCCTCGGTGTTTAAGGCGCACGACGCGAACGCCTCGCTCTCTTCCTGGGCGCTGCGCTACGCGGCCTCGCTGGAGGGCATTATAACGGTGCTAAGCGGCATGTCCAACCTGGCCCAGATGGAGGACAATATCGCCACCATGCGCAATTTCAAGCCGCTTGACGATAAGGAACGCGCGGTGGTGGATCGCGCCCGCGCCGCGCTGGAGGCGCTGCCCAACGTGCCCTGCACCGGCTGCCAGTATTGCGTAAAGGGCTGTCCGATGGGCGTGGCCATTCCTGGCATCTTCCGCGCGATGAACAATCAGCTGGTGTACAACAACCGCGAGGGCGCGAAGGGCAATTACGCCTGGGAAACGCGCGAGGGCGGCCTGGCCAGCAAGTGCGTGGCCTGCGGCCAGTGCGAATCGGTGTGCCCCCAGCACATCGGCATCATCGCCGAGCTTAAGCGCGCGAAGGAAATGTTTGAATAAGCGTTTATTTACGTTTATCGAGCGCGGCCGCGCAAATGATGCTGCCGCGTCCAAAGCTTTATGCGCGGAAACGGACGCTTGCCTCCGTCCGCAGCGCGTGGTAAAGTATTGTATAAATAAAACGCGCGCCGCGCAAGGAAAGGAAGGACAGCTATGCAGGAAGTATACGAATTTTTAAAACAGTGCCAGACCTATTACCTGGCCACCGTGGAGGGCGGCCAGCCCCGGGTGCGCCCCTTTGGCACGATCGACCTGTTCGAGGGCCGGCTGTATATCCAGACCGGCAAGGCGAAGGCGGTTTCCCGCCAGATGGCGGCCAATCCGCGCGTGGAAATATGCGCCTTTAAGGACGGGCGCTGGCTGCGCCTGGCCGCCCGCGCGATAGAGGACGACCGGCGCGAGGCGCGCGTACACATGCTGGACGCCTATCCCGGCCTGAAAAAGATGTACGACCCGGACGACGGCAACACCCAGGTGTTCTACCTGGCGGACGCCGAAGCTACGTTTTCCGCCTTTGGCGCCGAGTCCCGCCGCATCTGCTTCTGAGCCGCGGCTTTGAAACGGCTGTACCAGCATAAAAGAAGGGCGTGTTGCAGAAAGCAATTTCTGCGGCGCGCCCAATTTGCAAACAGATTAAGAGAAAAACGGTGGCATAGCGTCAAAAAGCAACCAACCAAAGCGAAAAAAGGTATAAGAAACCAGGGACTGTCGAAAAACAGACCCGCAGGTGAATAGCTTTTCAATTTCGCGAGAACTACGAAACCATTTTGAGAGACACACGCGTTTTCAGCCGGTTGTGTTCCCGCTTCATCCATAGCTT
>CAWVLE010000054.1:0-3702 GCA_963929805.1 uncultured Eubacteriales bacterium
AGTACGCTGGACGCAATCTGCCATGTTTTAAAGTGTCAGCCCGGCGACATTTTGGAATACGTAGAAGACGCGGACTAGGCGGCCGTACGCGGCCTTTGAATATGCCGGTGGACAGACCCGGCCGCGCGTGGTATGCTAAACGCGAAACTGCCCGCCGGTCGGCGCGCCGCTTGCGCCGCCCGATAACGAAAGGTGTATAAGCTGATGGGAAAAATACTGGTGCTGGCCGAAAAGCCGTCTGTGGCGCGCGACATCGCCCGCGTGCTGGGCGCGAAGACGCGCATGGAGGGCGCGCTGGGCGGCGAAAAATACATCGTAACCTGGGCGATCGGCCATCTGGTCTCGCTGTGCGAGCCGGAAGAGCTTGACGATAGATACAAAAAGTGGCGCATGGAGGATTTGCCCATACTGCCCGGGGAAATGAAAACGCGCGTGCTGCCCAAGACGCGCGCCCAGTTTTCCGTGGTGAAAAAACTGCTAAACCAGGCCGATGTGGAGCGCGTGGTGTGCGCCACCGACAGCGGGCGCGAGGGCGAACTGATCTTTCGATATATCTATCAGATGTCCGGCTGCAAAAAGCCGGTGGACCGATTGTGGATATCCTCCATGACCGACGCGGCCATTCGCGCCGGGTTTGAGGCGCTTCGTCCCGACAGCGACTACGACGCGCTGTACGAAAGCGCGCGCCGCCGCGCCGAGGCCGATTGGCTGGTGGGCATGAACGCCTCGCGCGCCTTTTCGCTGCGCTACGACGCGCTGCTGTCGGTGGGGCGGGTGCAGACGCCCACGCTTAAGCTGATCGTGTCGCGCGACGCCGAAATCGCCGCGTTTGAACCGCGCGATTATTACGAGCTGCGCGCCAATTTTGGCGATTACGCCGGGCTGTGGTTCGACCCCAAAACCAACGAGGCGCGCATATACGACGCGCAGCGGGCCGCGCGCATTAAAAAGCAGATCCTGGGCAAAACCGCCGAGGTGACCGATTTTAACCGCGAGCGCCGCCGCACCCCGCCGCCGCCGCTGTTTGACCTGACCGCGTTGCAGCGCGAGGCCAACCGCGTGATGGGCGTCTCCGCGTCCAAAACGCTGTCGATCGCCCAGTCGCTTTACGAGACGCGCAAGCTGATTACCTATCCGCGCACCGACAGCCGCTATCTGCCGCGCGACATGATCGGGCCCATAAAAAACACGCTGCGCGCCCTGAGCGAACCCTACGCGGCGCTTGCCGCGCCCATACTGGACGCGCCGCCGCCCTTTGGACGGGTGTACAACGACAAAAAGGTGAGCGACCACCACGCCATCGTGCCCACCGGCCACCGCCTGGACCTTGGCCGGTTGAGCGCGGACGAGCGGCGGTTGTTCGACCTGATCGCGCGCAGGCTGATCTGCGTGTTTTACCCCGATTACGAATATGAATCGGTCAACGTAACCACCCGCGTGGAGGAGCACCTGTTCCGCACCAGCGGCCAGACCCCGCTGGTAGAGGGCTGGCGGGCGTTGTACCGCGGCGAAAAGAGCGAAAAGGGCGAAAAAAGCGAAAAGGGCGAAAAGAAAGAAGAAGCGCAGGACGCGCCCGTGCCGCCGCTCGCGCCGGGCGATACGCGCCGGGTAGAAGGCGCGTCGCTGAAAAAGCAGAAGACGCGCCCGCCGCAGCCCCATACGGACGCCTCGCTTTTGCAGCTGATGGAGCACGCGGGCCGCCTGATCGAGGACGAGGCGCTAAAGGAAAGCATGAAGGACAGCGCGCTGGGCACGCCGGCGACGCGCGCCGCCATCATCGAGCGGCTGATCGCGGTGGGCTACGCCGCCCGGCGCGGCAAGACGCTTATCTCCACCGAAAAGGGACGCCGCCTGATCGAAGTGGCGCCGCCCGAAATCGCCTCGCCCGAGATGACCGGCAAGTGGGAAAAGGCGCTAAGCGTCATGGCGCGCGAAGACAGCCGCGAGCAGCTTAACGCGCTGAGCGCGCGCTTTATCGAAAGCATACGCCGCTACTGCGCCTTTCTGGTGGAGGCGGCGCGCACGGCCGACGCGCGGGTCGTGTTTGAAAAGGAGACCCGGCGCGGCCGCGGTAAAGGCGGCGCGCTTAAGCGCCTGGGCAGGCCCTGCCCGGTGTGCGGCCGGGGCGAGGTGGTGCTAAACAGCAGGGCGTTTGGCTGTTCGCGCTGGAAAGAGGGGTGCGCCTATACCGTGTGGCGCGACGCGCTTAAGCGCCAGGGCGGGCCGGAAATTACCCAGGCCATGATGCTTAAGCTGTTAGACGGTCAGAGCCTTCAGCTGCCCCAGGGGCGCTTGTCGCTCAGCGCGGGCCAGATCGTGTTCACGGCCGCGCAATCCGCGCCGGAACCGGAAAAAGCGGGCGAAGCGGGCGGCGCGGCCGCGCCGGGAAAGCGCCCCGCGCGCGCCCGAAAACGCCTTTCATGACAGTTTAATCTACCCGCGCTATACTGCTCCCAAGGAGGGATTGTCATGCGATTATTGGTTGCCGAGGACGATCATGTGCTGCGCGACGCCATCGTCAAGCGCCTGACCCAGGCCGCCTACAGCGTGGACGGCTGCGAGGACGGCGCGCAGGCGCTGGAATATCTGGAGCTGGCAGAATACGACGCGGCCATACTGGATGTGATGATGCCGCGCGTGGACGGCTTTTCCGTGGTGGAAAAGATGCGCGCGCGGGGCGATACCACGCCCGTATTGATACTCACCGCGCGTTCGGGCGTGGATCAGCGGGTGCGCGGGCTGGACGCGGGCGCGGACGATTATTTGGTAAAGCCGTTTGACTTTGAGGAACTGCTGGCCCGGCTGCGCGCGCTGACCCGGCGCGGGGCGCAGAGCGCGGCGCCGGTATACACGCTGTGCGATTTAAAGGTGGACGCGCGCACGCGTCAGGTGTGGCGCGGCGGGCGGGAAATCAGCCTGACCAGCCGCGAGTTTTCCATTTTGGAATACATGATCCGCAACCAGGGCGTGGTGCTCTCGCGCGGACAGATTGAATCCAACATCTGGAGCGACGACTACGAGGGCGCGTCCAACATGGTGGACGTATACATACGCTACCTGCGCCGCAAGATCGATCAGGGCTTTGAGCCCAAGCTGATCCACACGGTGCGCTACGCCGGCTACGTGCTGCGCGAAACGCCATGAGGCTGTCGATTAAGGCGCGGCTGACGGCATGGTACACCGCGCTCATGCTGCTTATTGCGGCGACGCTGGTCGTCACGCTGCTTATGTATGCGCGCCAGACGGCGATGGACTACGCGGCGCGCACCCTGGAAGACGCCATGGATACCGCCGTGCGCGTGCTGGACATGAGCGACGGCGGCTTCAGCCTGGACCGCGACCACATGAACGCCTATCCCGACGTTTCGCTGGCGATATACGATACGCAGGGCGTGCGGCTGTACGGCTCGCGCACCCGCTTTGGCGTAGACCCGGTGGAGGGCGGCATGCGCACGATTACGGGCTATGACGGTTCCTCCTGGTATGTGATGGACCGTAAGATACGCGACCGTTCGGACGAAACGTACTGGCTGCGCGCGTATACCTCTCCGGCATCCTACGAATTTACCATGCATTCGGCGCTCATGCTGGCGCTGGCCATTTTCCCGGCGCTGACCCTTGCCGCGGCCGTGGGCGGCTATCTGCTGACGCGGCGCGCCTTCCGGCCGGTAGCCACGCTTTCGCGCACCGCCATGTCCATCG
>CAWVLE010000055.1:0-10608 GCA_963929805.1 uncultured Eubacteriales bacterium
AACGGCGCGTCGCGCTGGTGCGCGCGCTGATCGCCGCGCCCCAGTTTTTGACGCTGGACGAGCCGTTTAAGGGAATGGATCCGGCCACGCGCGCGATGGCCGCCGGATACGTGCTTCGCCACAGGCAGGGCGCGACCACCATTTTGGTCACGCATGACGCGCAGGAAGCGCGCCTGTTGGGCGCGCGCAACACCCTGACGATAAAAAATTAAAAAAATCTCCAAAATTCGGAACCGCGAAAGCCTCCGCCGCGTCTAAGCAGTGAAAGAAGTTTCGGCTTTGGAGGTGTGAATATGCGTAGATTCATTGCGGCACTGCTGTTGGCCGCGTTGTTGCTGGCGCCGGCCTGCGCATTGGCCCAATCGCTGAACGAAAATATGTTTTCAAGCGCGAAAGAGGCGCTTAGCCTGATTAGCTATGGAGAATACAAAAAAGCCCTGAAGAAGCTGGGGCTGTCCTCAAGTAAGGAGGACGTGCAGCTGCTGTCGGATTTCGTAAGCGAAAATCTGACCAGCGCGCAATACGCCACCGTGCAGCAGGAAGTATCGGTCGGCTACAAGCTGGGCAACCATTGGAAGATCTGCGTGCCGGTCGAAGAGCCGTCCTATCGCGGCGTTGAGGTATTGGTAGTGCTGTCCAAGGACGGCGAAACTTTTACCGGATACAAATCCATGCTGTGGGGCGACGTAAAGGACGAGCTGGCCGAGGCGGAATCGGTCACCTGGAATAAGGCCTACGACCCGGGCGAGCCGGTGATCGTGGTGGACGAATAGGTTTTACGGCTTTAAGGCGCATAACATATGCCGCGGATAATTGCCTCCGCGGCATTGATTTATTTGCGCGGGCATCTTACAGAAAACACCTGTATGACCATACTTGATTCTAAACATATACGCAGGTATAATATTGTTACACTTCCTAAGGAGGACGTTTTGCTTTGGATACAAACAAGCAAAAGGAAATGGAGATACTTCCGCTTCTTCCCCTGAGGGGCATACTGGTTTATCCGAATATGCTGCTTAAGGTGGACGTGGGCCGCGATAAATCGATCGCCGCGCTGGAAAAGGCCATGCAGGGCGACCAGCGTATATTTACCGTGGCGCAGCGCGACGCGGCCGTAGAAGAGCCGCATATCGAAGATTTATACGGCGCGGGTACGGTGGCGCGCATCAAGCAGATATTGCGCATGCCCGACGAATCGCTGCGCGTTTTGGTCAGCGGCGAATACCGTGCCCTGCTTTTGGACGTGGAGGAACAGGGCGAAATGCAGTCGGCCCATTTCCGCCGCATGATATCCGGTTGCAGCGTAAATGAGATTGAAACCGCCGCCTATTTGGGCGTGCTTAAATCGCTTGCGCGAGAATTTTCCTTGACGCGCGGCGTATCCTCGCCTGAGCTTTTGCAGATTATCGAAGGCGAAGATGGATTGGACACGCTGTGCGATATCGTCGCGGTCAACCTGCTTTCCACGCTTAAGGACAAGCAGGCAGTGCTGGAGTGCCGCGACCTGTGCCAGCGCGCGCAGACGTTGTGCGATATTCTCTCGCGCGAAACCCAGGTGGCCGAGGCGGAAAAGCAGGTGGCCGCGCGCGTGCGCGAACGCATCGACCGCCATCAGCGCGAGTATTACCTGACCGAGCAGATGCGCGTCATACGCGAAGAGCTGGGCGACGACGAGGAGCGCGAGCGCGAGGAGCTGAAGGCGCGGCTGGGCCAATCCCAAATGAACGCCGTCGCGCGCGAAAAGCTGGAAACCGAGCTTAAGCGCATGGGACACATGGCGCCCGGATCCCCTGAGGGATCGGTTTCGCGCAATTATGTAGAATATATGCTGGATTTGCCCTGGGGCGTGTACACCGCCAAGCGGCTAAATCTGGAGCGCGCGCGCAAAATACTGCAGGCCGACCACTACGGGCTTGAAAAAGTCAAGCAGCGCATCCTGGAATTTTTGGCCGTAAGCGCAATAAAAGAAAATATGAAGGGCCCCATTCTGTGCCTGGTTGGCCCGCCGGGCGTGGGCAAAACCTCCATCGCGCAATCCGTAGCGCGCGCGCTGGGGCGTAAGTTTGTGCGCCTGTCCTTGGGCGGGGTGCGAGACGAGGCCGAAATACGCGGCCACCGGCGCACCTATATCGGCGCGATCCCCGGCCGCATCGTGGCGGGCATCAAGCAGGCCGGCTCTATGGACCCGGTTTTCCTGCTGGACGAAATCGATAAGATGGCCTCCGATTTTCGCGGCGATCCCGCATCGGCCATGCTGGAGGTGCTCGACCCGGAACAGAACAACAGCTTCAGCGATCATTACCTGGAAGCCCCGCTGGATCTGTCCAGCGTGCTGTTCATCACCACGGCCAATTCGCTGGAGGGCATCCCCCACGCGCTGCTCGACCGCATGGAGGTAATCCCGGTTTCCAGTTATACGTTAGAGGAAAAAATCGAGATCGGCAAGCGCCATCTGTGGCCCAAGCAGTTGGCCGAACACGGGCTTAAGCGCAGCCAGGTAAAGCTGGGCGCCGGCGTGATGCGCGAAATAATCGAAGGCTACACGCGCGAGGCGGGCGTGCGTTCGCTATACCGCGAGCTGGGCACGCTGTGCCGCAAGGCGGCCGTCGCGCTGCTGGAGCAACCCGCCGAAGAAAAGACGCCAATCTCCATCAAACTTGGCGATTTGAAAACCTATCTGGGCGTAAGGCGCTTTACGCGCGATATGCCGCTTGGGCGCAGCGAAACCGGCGTGGTAAACGGATTGGCCTGGACGCAGGCCGGGGGCGAGACGCTCAGCGTGGAGGTGGCGGTGATGCCCGGCACAGGCAAGCTGGATCTGACCGGCCAATTGGGCGACGTGATGCAGGAATCGGCGCGCACCGCCTACAGCTATATCCGTTCGCGCAGCCAGGCGCTGCACATCCCCGAAGATTTTCATCAAAAGTACGATTTGCACATTCACGTGCCGGAGGGCGCCACGCCCAAGGACGGGCCCTCGGCCGGCGTAGCGCTCACCTGCGCGATGGTCTCCGCCATTACCGGCCGCGCCGCGCGTCAGGACGTCGCCATGACGGGCGAGGTTACCCTGCGCGGACGCGTGTTGCCCATCGGCGGCGTAAAGGAAAAGCTGCTGGCCGCGCACCGCGTGGGCATTGACACCGTGCTTTTGCCTTCGGAAAACGAAAAGGACCTGGACGAGCTGCCCGCCGAAGTGCGGGGCGAAATGGACGTAAAGATGATCGGCCGGGTGGACCAGGCGCTGGAATACGTGCTTTTGCCCTAGATCCGGCCACAGTTAACGCAATAAACGGGAGGAATTCATGCAGATAAGAAGCGCAAATTTTATCACGTCGCTCAGCCGGCCGTCCGGCTTTGAGGGCCAGGGCCTGCCCGAGGTCGCCATGGCCGGAAAATCCAACGTAGGAAAATCCTCGATGATCAACCACCTGCTGGGCAACAAAAAGCTGGCGCGCACCTCGTCCGAGCCGGGCAAAACCCGGCTGATTAACCTGTACGCGGTAAACAGCGCCCTGATACTGGCCGACCTGCCGGGCTATGGCTTTGCGCGGGTTCCGCAGGCCGAAAAAAAACGCTGGGCAGGCATGATCGAAGGCTATCTTTCCGGCAGCCAACACCTAAAGCGCGTGCTGCAATTGGTGGACATACGCCATGCGCCCACTCAGGACGACGTGACCATGGTCAATTACCTGCGCCACTACGGGCTGGAATTTACCGTAATCGCCACCAAGGCGGATAAGCTTTCGCGCGCCGAGCGCGCGCGTTCCATTCCGGTCATCTGCCGTACGCTGGCCGTACAGCCCTGGGAGGTAATTCCCTTCTCATCCGAGGACGGAACGGGGCGCGACAGCGTGCTGGCGCTGCTGGACGAAGTGATTACCCAAAGCGAAGCGATCCCCGCTCAGGAGGCAGGCCTGCCGCCGCTATAGCGCGCGGCAGGCGCGTTTTTCAACGCGCGGCCTGCCGAAGCGATTGTATTTTCTCGGGGCTGAGGACGCTTTCCAGCACAGACATGGCCTGATCGTAGTCGTTGGGGTGAACGCGCACGCTTCCGCCGGCCGTTTGGGAGGAAAAGCTTTGGGTTTTTAACATGTAAAAGCCGATGGAATGATACAGCCCGACCGCGACGTGGCTCCAGGTCTGGGTGTGCAGGTATACGTCGCGCCCGGGTTCCAGGCTGGGATACCGGCTTAGCGCTTCCAGTACCACCGCGCGCCCCAACCCGCGCGACTGGTGAGCCGGATGTACGCCCACCCAGGAAAGCGAGGCGCAGTTAACGCCCCACCACGCGGTGGCCGTAGCCACGGCCTGGCCGTCCGGCGCGGTTACAAACACGCAGCGCCGCTCCAGCTCCCGCGCAAAGCCGAGATACTCGCGCGTAAAATAGGCAAGCGCGTCGGCCTGCGCGTCAAATTCCAGCACGGCGCTTTCAATGCGCGCCCAGCTTTCTTCGTCCCCCGCCTGAAAGGCGCGCAACGCGTAGCCCGAGGGCAGGACGGGGCGCGGCAATCCCTTAATCGCGGCCGCGTCCAGCCGCATGATGATGTTGCGGTACGGTATGGATTTATCCAGCATACGCATCCTCCTGAGAAAGTGAATTTTAGCATGCAACTTATTATAACACGCTCCCCCGCGCGCGGTCACGCGCCGGGCGCATAAATTTATCGGAACCGAACGCGGCCGGTTTTCGTCCAAGGTTTGATAAATTTGTGCATAGTTTTTACATCTGAAGCGTGCCTCGCTATTTCAAAATGTAATGCTTTTGTATTATAATAGTGATAGAATGTGGTACGTAACGTGAGGAGGTGCGCACGTGGTCGCGTTTAACAACGTTTGGAATCAGGCAATGTCGCTCTTCTCCAACCTTTTTTTCCGCCCCGACTGGCGGAACCTTTTGGACGTAGTTATCGTTGCCTTTGTCGTATATCAGATATTAAAGCTGTTTATCCACACGCGCGCCAACTCGGTGCTTAAAGGTGTGGGCATTATTTTGCTGCTTACCTGGTTAAGCGAAATATTGCAGTTAAACGCGATTAACTGGCTGCTGTTGCAGTTGATTAATACGGGCGCCCTGTTGCTGGTGGTAATTTTTCAGCCTGAAATCCGGCGCGGCCTGGAGCAGATTGGCCGTTCCAGCTGGTGGAGCATGCTCTTTACTGTGGACCGCGAACGCCAAAATGCCGAGCGCGAAGTGCAGGAAATGGTGCTGGCGCTGACCAACCTGGCCCGGCGCAAGGTGGGCGCGTTGATCGTGTTTGAGCGCGACACCGGGCTGGACGACGTGATTTCCACCGGCACGCGCATAGACGCGGAAATTTCCGCGCCGCTGGTTGAAAACGTGTTCGAACCCAATACGCCGCTGCACGACGGCGCGATGATCATACGCGGCCGGCGCATACGGGCGGCCGCCTGCATATTGCCTCTGTCCGACGACCGGACCATCAGCCGCGAGCTGGGCACCCGCCATCGCGCGGCCATCGGCACGTCGGAAACGACCGACGCGGTAACGCTGATCGTGTCCGAGGAAACCGGCATTATTTCCATGGCGCGAGAGGGACGGCTGAGCCGTCACCTGGACGCCAAGCAGCTTACCACGCTTTTGACCGAACTGTTGGTGCCCAAGGAAACCAAGTCGCTTGGCCGCGTGCTCAGCAGGCGAAAGGAGGGGCAGCGTGAAAAATAACAAAAAAGATGCCCTGTCCGTTGTGCTCAGGTCCATATGGCATTCGCTTTCGCACAACCTGGGATATAAAGTGCTCAGCATCGTAATCGCCATTTTTATATGGAGTTACGTCATCGCCTCCAATCCCTCCATCACCCGCGACAAAGTGATAACCGGGCTGGACGTGGTGGTCAGCGGGCAATCGGTGCTCGCCAGCCGCGAACTTGCGTTGCTTACCGACCTGAGTACGCTTACGCAGGCGCGGGCCTATGTGCGGGTGGCCCAGTCCAGTTACAACTCCGTAACGAACGAAAACGTGCGCGTGGAAATGGATCTTTCCAACATACGCACCACCGGCAAGCAATCGGTAAGGCTGCGCGGCGTGACCACATACGGCACGGTGGTGCAGGTTTCCCCCGAATATGTGGAAGTAGAGGTAGAGACGCTGGCCCAGCGCTATGTGCCGGTCAACGTAAAAATTACCGGCGAAACCTTGGACAACTACTGGTACAAGATCACGCGCACCAATCCTTCGCAGATTACCGTATCCGGCCCGATATCCATCGTGGAGCTTGCGTCCTCCGCGCAGGTCAATCTGGATATGACCGGGCAAACCGAATCGCACAACCGCGTCGAGCAGATGGTGGTGGTAGACGCGTCCGGAAACGAGCTTTCCACAAATCTGCTTTCCAAATCCACCAGCTCGGTTACCGTGGGCGTGGACATATACCCCACCAAGCCGGTATCCGTATCCACCGATATCGAGCAGACGCTGACCGGCGAATTGCCCGAGGGATATTTGATCGACAGCGTAGAGATTCAGCCCGAAAGCATCGTGGTCGCCGCCGAGCAGTCGCTGCTTGACTCGCTAAACGAATTGTCCGTGGTACCGGTGGATATATCGGACGCGAAGCGCTCCTTTACCGCCATCGCCAAGATCAACAAGCTGTCGGATATAAAATATCTTTCCAGCGACGACGTGACGGTGACCGTGAACATCGTGGAGCAGGATTTGACCAAGCGTTTTTCCAACGTGACGCCGCGCCTGATTGGGCAAAGCGAAAATATGCGCACAAAATGGGCCAACCCCAAGTTGGAGGTGCAGGTGACCGGCGCCTATTCCATCGTCGAATCGCTTTCGCGAAGCGATTTGCTGTGTACGGTGGACCTGAGCGGCATCACCGAATCGGGCGTATATGAATTGCCCATCTCGGTCTCCATCGACAACTATCCGGAGCTGTCCTACGCCGTAACGCCGGCCGTAGTAAAAGTTACCGTCACGATTAATTAGTTATAGTCTACGCGTTTGCCTCGCGATTTGAGGAAGGGAATGACTATGGGACAAAGCGCATACGCAGATACGTTTATAAACAGCATGTTGGGCTGGATCCGCTCGCTGGCCAACGGTATTGCCAACATGTTCCAGGCCGGCGGCTCGTCCTCAAGCATGGGCGGTACGCTGCTTGATTGGTTTGCGGGCAACTGGCTAAAGTTATTGGTTGTGCTGATCGTGCTGGGCATCATAATAGACTGGATCGTGTGGATGCTGCGCTGGCGTCCTTATTGGCTGTGGTTCCACAAAAAACGCGTCCTGCTCGACGACGATATCGACCTGGATTTGGACGAGGACGAGCTGCGGCGCCGTTACGCGCGCTCCGGTGAAGACGACGATTTTGACCGCCGCCCGCATTTTCAAAGTTCGCGCTACGGCATGTCCGGGCGCGCGCACGCGGAGGCGGAGGCGGCGGACGATCTGGACGAGACGGACGATTACGCGGAAAACGACCCCGAACCCGATCTGTATGAGGATTACGACGAATTTGAGGAGGAACCGGCGGACGAATACGGCCGGGACGAGGCCGAATACTATGACGGGGAAGACGGCCTGCCGCGTCAATCCGCACGCGGCGCGGACTACGAAGGCGATTACGACGATTACGACGATTATGAAGATATAGAGCCCCGGGACGGCGAAGCCTACGAAGACGAGGAAGAGGAAGAAGCATACGGCGAGGATTACGAGGACGAGGACGCGCAGAGCGCCGAAGACGACTTTTTGACCGCGGACGAGCCTTATGACTACGAAGACGAACTGGATAACTGGGATACGCCGCCCAAAAAGCCCAAACGCGCGCGCTGGACGCTTGGCAGAAAAAAGGCCGCGCGCGCGGCCGACGCCGACGAGGATCCTTTTTCGGTGAGCGACGCAGAGTTTGACGACCCCGACGACGATTTCTTCAGCGTGGTATCCGAGGAACCCGCCTATGACGCGCTTAACCCGCAGGACCCGAATTTGGACGCCGGTCCAGTGGATACCAATGTTTTCAAACGCCCGGAATCGGACCCGAAGCCGCCGCTCGATTTGGAAATTGCCGCGGAGCCCATTGATCCGGCGCGCGACTGGCATACCGGCTATTCCTGCCAAACTACGCCCGTACAGGCGGACGCGCGTCCCGAAAGCCGCAAGGCCCGGCGCAGGCGCATGGAAGGTTCCGCGCAGGACGCCGGAAATCAGGAACAGATTGAGGAGACGTAACTTTGAACGCTGTAACGACTTTTAACCCCTGGGCCCAGGGCAGCCGTATCAAGGCGGTCGTGGGCCACTACGGCAGCGGGAAAACCGAAATCGCGCTGGCCATGGCGCTCAGCGCGCGCGCGCAGGGCTATGAAACCTGCGTGGTGGATATGGACATCGTAAACCCGTTTTTCCGCAGCGCTGAACAGCACGCCTTTTTATCGGAACGTGGAATCGAAAGCATCTATCCCCCCTACGCGCTTTCGGGCGTGGACGTGCCGGTGCTACCGCCCGAGGTGTATTCCATCTTTTCGCGGCCCAATCTGCGCGCCGTGCTGGACGTAGGCGGAGAAGACGCGGGCGCGGCCGCGCTGGGCGCCTATAAGGCGCAGTTTGACCGGCAACCGCCTCAGGTTTTTTATGTGGTAAACCTGTTTCGCCCCTTTTCGCAGACGCTTGAGCAGATCACGGAGCTGTTTGACCGCATAGAGCGGCGGTCCAGGCTCCGGCCCGACGCGTTGATTAACAACGCCAACTTGGGCGGCTGGACCGAGCCTGAGCAGCTGCTGGAGGGACAGCGCGTGTTGGAATCGGTCTGTGCCAAGCTGGGCGTTCCCATTGCGGCCATATGCGGCGAGGCGCGCGTTTTAGACGCCCTGCCCGCTTCCCTGACCACGCCCCGCTTCCCCATCAAGCGGCTGCTCAAACCCGAATGGATGGAGAATTAAGCAGATGAGCCTGAGCGGTATTTTCGTAAATACGTTGCCCATCGTCGCCAATGTGGTGATGGGCTTTTTGCTTTTAATATATCTGGCGCGCTATTTTCTTTATCCGGAGGCGCTTAAACCCGCGCAAGGCCCGCTATTCGCGTTTCTAATCGGGGAAAGCGGCCGCGCTGCGCCACAGCAGCCGGACTCGGACGCGCTTTCGCCAGCCAGGCTGATCGGCCTGGTTGCGGTTACGTTTCTCTTGTCGCGCGCGCTAATCTATCTGTTGGCGCTGGTCATGAGCCAGACGAACGGGTCTACGTATTATTTTTTGCACGATCCGGAATCGGTGTGGGTGCGGTGGGACGCGCGCCACTACATCGGGCTTGCCGAAAACTGGTATGTAAACGAGGGCGACCCGCGCTTTCACATCGTGTTTTACCCGCTCTATCCGCTGCTTGTGCGCGTGCTTCGCCCGCTGTTTTTTGGCCATACCGCTTTGGCCGCGTGCGTGCTTTCCAACGCGTGCCTGCTGGTTTCCGGCTGGGCGCTAGGCCGCCTCACCTGCCTTTCGCAAGGGGCGCGCGCCGCGCGCCGCGCGCTGTGCTACCTGATGTTTTGCCCGCTTTCGCTGTTTTTGTCGCTGCCTTTTAGCGAATCGTTGTTTTTGATGCTGACGCTTTTAAGCGTGCTGTGCGCGCGAAACAGGCGCATGGGGCTTGCGCTGTGTTTGGGCGCGTTGTGCTCGGCCACGCGCATGCTGGGCCTGGTGTGCGCGGTTCCGATATATCTGGAATGGCTGTGCATCGCGCGCGAGCGCAGCGGCGGCGACCGCAAAAAATATATATCGCGCGCGGCGGCATACGCGCTGCTTACGTTTACCGTCGCGCTGGGTTTTTTAAGCTATCTGCTTTTGAACAAGGCCGTTACCGGCGACGCGTTTAAATTTTTGCAATATCAAAGCGAGCACTGGAGCCAGCGCTTTGGCAGCCTGGCCAATTCGCTTTCCTATACGCTGCGAAACGCGCTGACCTACAACGATCTGGGCACGCGGCTGGGCACGTGGATACCGCAAAGCGTATTGATGATATCGGTGCTGGCGCTGATGGCGGTTACCGCGCGGCGTCTGCACCCGGGCGACGGCGCATACGCCCTGATCTACTTTTATGTGGCGCTCTCGCCCACCTGGCTGCTTTCCGGCTCGCGCTATCTGATGGCCATGTATCCCGTTTACCCCATGCTGGCGCTGATTACCCGAAAGCGGTATCAGCACGCGCTGGTAATGGTAATACTGTTGCTTTCAAATGTGTACTTTACTTACATGTACGCAATTTACGGCAGCCTGTTCTAAAGCGCGCCAGGAGCATGGCGCAAAAATATTGCGCGCGCCCGTTTACCAAAGTCAATTATGCTTTCTATCACCGGCCTTTTCCCGTTTGAAAATCTTTCGGAGTCATACCGGTTATCTTTTTAAATACGGCGTTAAAATAGGATGGCTCTGTAAAACCGACCCGTTCGGAAACCTCATATATCCGGCAGACATTTTGCGTTAGCAGGCGTTTTGCGTGATCAATGCGAGATACCGTCAAATACTGGTTAAACGATTTACCGACATATTTTTTAAACTGCGAACTGAGATAGCTTGGGTTAACGAATACGGCTTCCGCCGCCTGCGTAAGCCCGATATCGTCCATATAGTTTTCTTCTATATAGCGTATAAC
>CAWVLE010000056.1:0-7336 GCA_963929805.1 uncultured Eubacteriales bacterium
GCCGCGCCCGCGGGCGCGATTTTTTCGTTGCGTTTTTCCCCGCCGCCTAATCGCCAAACACGATGCCGATGCGGCGCGCGGTGGCCACCAGCTGATGGTCCGCCGGCACGAACTTGGTCTTCCCCGCCACTTCTTTGAGCGGGTTATCGCTCACCTCGCCGCCCTTCATGGCCACGGTGACGCCGTATTTTCCGTCGCGGATCAGCTGGGCCGCGTGCACGCCGAACTGGGTGGACAGCACCCGGTCGAAGGGCGAGGGGCTGCCGCCGCGCTGGATATGTCCGGGGACGACCGCGCGCGATTCCAATCCGGTCAGCTGCTGTATCTGCTCGGCGATGCGGTGGGATACGGTCTTGTAGGGGTTATCGTTTACCCGGTCGCGCTTTTTAAGGGCGGCCTCCTCGCGGCTGAGCGCGCCCTCGGCGACGGCGATGATGGAAAAACTCTTTTTCTTGGCGTTGCGCGCCTCCACGGCGCGGGCCACGCTGTTGATGTCGTAGGGGATTTCGGGCAGCAGCACCACGTCCGCGCCGCCCGCGATGCCGGCCTGCAGCGTCAGCCAGCCGGCCTTGTTGCCCATCAGTTCCACCACCATCACGCGGCCATGGCTGTCGGCCGTGGTGTGGATGCGGTCGATCACCTCGGTGGCGATGTCGGCCGCGGTGTGAAAGCCGAACGTCACGTCCGTGCCCCATATGTCGTTGTCTATGGTCTTGGGCAGGCCGATCACGTTAAGCCCTTCCTCGCTTAGCAGGTTGGCCGTCTTGTGGGTGCCGTTTCCGCCCAGGGTGACCAGGCAATCCAGCTTCATCCACTTGTAATTGTCCTTCATGGCCTTTACCTTGTCGATGTTGTCCTCGCCCACCACCCGCATATCGCGGTAGGGCGTGCGCGACGTGCCCAGTATGGTGCCGCCCCGGGTGAGTATGCCGGAAAACTCCCGGCTGGACATTTCGCGAAAATCGCCGCGTATCAGGCCGTTAAAGCCGTCGGTAATGCCCACGATTTCGGTGTCGAACATTTCGTAGGCAGCGCGCGCCACGCCGCGTATCGCGGCGTTCAATCCGGGGCAGTCTCCGCCCGCGGTCAAAAGGCCAATCCTGCGCTTCATGCTTCCGCCTCCCGATCATATCTTACTGTACAATAATATAACACAGCGAAAAACCCGTGTAAATCGCGCGCGGTAAAAAATTGGCCGCTCCGTCAAGATTGGGCGAAACCGTAGCAAAACTAGTACAATCGCGTATCGAGGGCCGATTGCCACAGCTTTTCCGATGCAATTTGCGCCGTAACCCGCTTACAATTATCATAGCCGGTTATTTCAGCCGTTATATTTTTACTTTTTAGAAATTGGAAAAGGAAGTGCGTACCCATGACCCAAAACCTGCGCCTGACGATACCGGGCACAAAAATCACCCCCGCCCAGGTGATGCGCCTGTCCGTGGCGGACAGCATGCATCTGGACGAGGCGTCGGGCAGGTTGCTTTTGGTTTCCGGCCGTGCGTTTCTGGCGGACGACCTGGCGGACGCCGCGCCGCTTGACGCGGACGCGATTTGGACGCTGTACGAAAAGCAGGGCACAGAGGTGTGCGAAGCGCTGGCCGGGCTGTATACCATCGCGGTGTACGACGCGCCGGCGGGCAATATCTATCTTTTTCAGGACCGTTTCAGCGGCGCCGCGCCGCTGTATTTTACGCGCGTTGGGCAGGGCTTTTCCGCGGACAGCTCGCTTAAGCGCCTGATACGCCAAATGCCCGCGCCGCGCGCGCTGAACCAGGCCGCGTTGGAGGATTTTCTGCTGTACGGCGTGCTCAAAGACGAACGCACGCTGGTAAAGGGCGTTATGAAGCTGCCGCGCGGCAAGCGCGCCGTTTTGCACCTGCGCGACCAGCGGGCGGCGTTTTTCCCCAACGTATATTGCGAAACCGCCGCGCGCCGGCCCGAAACGTTTGAGGATTACGGCCTGGCCTTTCGCGAGGCCGTGCGCGCCTGCATGGGCGACGCGCCGCCCGCCATCACCCTTTCGGGCGGATACGATTCCAACCTGATCCTGTGGTCCATGCGCACCATGACCAGCGAAAAAATCAAGGCGCTTACCATCGGCGGCCGCAAGGGCGTGGACGAAACCGAAACCGCGTCGCGCGCCGCGTGCGGTTATGACGGCGTGGAGGTCTTAACCGGGCACGTGGACGGCGAAACGCTGGAGCGCCTGCCCGACATCGTGTTCCGGCTGGAGGGCTCGGTGTTTGAATCGGGCATATTTTTGCAATACGAATTGGGCCGTCTGGCCCAAAGCCGCGGCGTAACCCATCTGGTGCTGGGCGACGGCGCGGATCAGATGATGGACGTAAGCCCGCGCCTGCCCTGGATCGGGCTGTTACGGCGGTACGCGCCCTGGCTGGGCAGCGAGGATATGAACGCGCTGGTGGTGCTTAAGAAAAACGCGCTTACGCTTACCTCGTTCGGCGTCGATTGCCGCTATCCCTACCTGGAGGAACGTTTTTTGCGCATGGCGCGCGCGCTGAGATTTTTAAACGGCACCGGCAAATACTATCACAAGCACGCGGTAAGCGCGATTGTGCCCGATGCCACGCGCGCCCAGCTTAAAAAGGTGGGCGGTTCCACCCACGTAAGCCCGCTGTTTACCGGAAAAATTGATTACGAACATTTCAAAAGGCGGGCTACCGCGCTTAAATACCACGACCCGCGCCGCAAAATACGCTACCATAAATCGCGCGAGGAATCCGAAATCGAATACGTGCTTCAGTTGATGTACCTGCATCTGTTCGAGGAAATTTTCTTAAGCGGCCGCTACGACGGCGAAATGGACGGCCCGTCCTTTGACGTGCCCCTGAGCGAATTTTACGACGGCCTGCCCGAAGCGCAAAAGGAAGCGCCCATTCACGCGCCCCGCTCCATACGCGGGCACCAGATTTACAGCCGCCTAATGCGCCTGTGCTCGCGCTGCGTATACGCCGCCTACGCCGCCAAAAACCGCGGCCATCTCCTGCGCCGCGCCCCGGCCCACTCTTCTTCGCATCCCTAGCCGCACCCCCCGCGCCCGCTGGGCATAGTATTTATCAGCCGCGCATCGCGGCGAAGGGGTGAAGCAGAATGTGGAATTATGATTGCGGCTTAAACTGCAATTGTCAGGACGGCTGCGCGTACGGCACGGTAAAAGTGCTGGGCGAGGACGGCTGTGGCAACCTGATTTTATGCCTTACGCGCTCCAGGCGCTGCTGGTGCAACGGCCAGTGCGTGCCCTGCCGGCGTTTTCGATAAATATTAGCGCCCTGTCCTTTATATATGGGCGCATGTTAAATAGCAACGCCCCGCCGCGAATTGCGGCGGGGCGTCATATTGCCCGCGGGAAATTGCGGGCAGGGCCCGTCCGCGCTAGTCGCGCCGCTCTTCCTCGTCGGGAATCAGCGCGTACCGTTCGGGCACGGACACCACCTCGTCGTAGCAGGAGAACGCGTGCTCCACCAGCGCGTCGTCCACCCGCGGGGTGATAAGGCTTACGGCCGGCACGATCACCATTGAGCCCAGCATGGCCACCGCGCCCGCGTTGGTGGGCGCTATCCAGCCGGCAAAATAGTTAATTACCGTAAAGCCCACGCCAAAGGCAAACGCCGCCCACACGCCGCCGCGCGTCGTGCGCCGCCAGAACAGCCCGTACAGGAAAGGCGCCAGGAACGCGCCGCCCAGCGTGCCCCAGCTAAGCGACATCAGCGAGGTAATCAGCTGGCCCGGATTGACCGCCAGCAGCACCGATACCAGTATGAAGAAGGCGCACATCACCCGGATTAAAAGCATCTGCCGTTTTTCGGGCATGTTTTTGACCATGCGCCCCTTGACAAAATCCAGCACAAAGGTGGAACTGGAGGTAATCACCAGCGAAGAGAGCGTGCTCATGGAGGCCGACAGCACCAACAGCACCACCACGCCCATCAGAAAATCGCCCAACTGGCCGCTGAGCATAGCGGGCACAATGCCGTCGTAGCCGCCCACCGACGCCGGATCGGCCACGTACAGCCGCCCGAACGCGCCGTTAAAATAGCTGCCGCCCGCCACGACCAGCGCAAATATGGTGGAAATCACCGTGCCGGTCTTGATGGAACGCTCGTCCTTTATCGCGTAGAATTTATGCACCATCTGCGGCAGGCCCCAGGTGCCCAGCGACGTCAGTATCACCACGCCCAGCAGGTTTAACGGGTCCGGCCCGAAAAACGAGGCGTACGCGCCCAGCTGGTTGGCGGTAGCCGCCGTTTCGCTTTCAATCTGCGAAAGCCGGTTTATCGCCTCCATAAAACCGCCCTGGCCGTTGAGCACCGCCGCGATTACCGCCGCGATGCCGATAAGCATGATGACGCCCTGCACAAAATCGTTTATGGCCGTGGCCAGATAGCCGCCCAGGATTACGTACAGCGCGGTCAGTACGGCCATGCCCCATATGCAGTACATGTAATCAATGTGAAAGGCCTGCGAAAACAGCCCGGACAGCCCCTTGTATACCGAGGCCGAATAGGGCACCAGAAATACGAATATGATGATGGAAGCCACGATTTTAATCGCGCCGCTTTCATAGCGCTTTTGAAAAAACTCCGGCATGGTGGATGAGCGCAGGTGCCGCGTCATGATGCGCGTGCGCCGGCCCAGCACCACCCAGGCCAGCAGCGAACCGATCAGCGCGTTGCCGATGCCGATCCATGTGGCCGATACGCCATACGCCCAGCCAAACTGCCCGGCGTACCCGATGAACACCACGCCCGAAAAATAGCTGGTGCCGTAGGCAAAGGCGGTCAGCCACGGCCCGATCTCGCGCCCGCCCAGCACAAAATCGCCCACCGAGCGCACCTTGCGCCGCGCGTACACGCCAATCGCGGCCATCGTGGCAAAAAACAGCAAAAGAAGGGTAACCTTAATAAACATATTCTTACCATCCTTCCTCACCGTAGCATAGGCCGGCCCGCGCCGGGCCGCCCAGACGGCATTACCCGCTTATTATAACAATATTTTTTCGTTCTGGCAAGCGCCTTTTTTCCCGAATTACGCGCTTTTTCGCGTGAAAAAAACGACGCCCGGCTCAGCCGCCGGGCGTCCTCTTTGGTTCATGGATTTGCGGTTTTGTAAAATCTACGCCGCGCAGGGCGGCGCGCCCTTATTCGCCCCCGTGCAGGGTGTGCAGCGCCTTTTCAATCGCCTGCTTTACCCGCGCGTCCTTTTCGTCCTTGGCCTGATGCTCTATGTGTACCCGCGCGCGCGCGTTGCCCGACGCCGCCAACGCGCTGATCGCGTGCGCGCGCACGTCGGCGTCCGCCGCGTGTACCAGCGGCACCAGCGCGTTGTAAGATTCCTCGCCCGCGCACGTGCCCAGCGCGTCGATCGCCGCCAGACGCACGCTGGCGTCCTTGTCGTTTATAAAGCCTGTCAGCTTCGCCACCTGCCCTTTTTGGGCCAGTTTCGCGATTTTTTCGGTCTTGCTTCCAAACATGTGCTTTCCTCCCCCGCTCTTTCGCGCCTTCGCCTCAAGCCGCTTGCCGTGACGGGCGGTTGACTTTTTTCCGCCCGCGCGGTATGATAAACAAGGAAGCAAAAGCGCACCGTCAATTGTTGATTATAGTAATCATTTATTTACTATAATCAGTATAGAACGGTTTCCCACGCCTGTCAATAAAAAAGCGGGCAATTTACTCTTTAGCCTTAAAATTGTCATATTGCACAGGAAAGGCGAATTTGGGCATGGAAAAAGAACAAATCGAGCGGCTAAGTAAGTTGTTGTTTGAATTTTACTGGCTATACAACGAAAAAGTGACCCGGCCGACGGCGAGCGTCTACCGGGGCACGTTTACCCAGGCGCAGTTTTTTGTGTTGTCGCTGATCGCGGGCTACGGCACGGTGGCGATGAGCGAATTGGCCGAGCGCGCGCAGATGCCCAAACAGCAGATTACCAAAGTGGTCAATCAGCTGGAGGAGGACTGCTACGTGGTGCGCATGCGCGACAGCGCCGACCGGCGCGTGGTCAGGCTGTGCCTGACCGGGCGGGCGCGCGCGTTTATGCAGCAATACACCCGCGATTTCAAGCGGGCGCTGGGCGCGGTGTTCGAGCCGCTTAGCGAGGAAGATCTAAACGAGTTTTGCCAATGCATAGCGCGCGTGGACCAGCTGCTTAACCGGCTCAACGCGCGCGGGGAGCCGCCCGCGCCGGAATAGCGGGGATATTTTGCCGCGCGGCGCGGCCGGGCCGCCCGTCTTTACATTTTCCGCGGGCCCTGCGGCGCGTCACAGGTGCGCGCGGCGTTCGCGGCGCAGCTGGTTGCGACGCTCGGCGGCGGCCTGTTCGCGCGCCTCTTCCTCGGTTTCTATAATCAGCCTCGGCACGCGCACGGGCCGGTCGGAATTATCCAGCGCCACCATCACCATATAGGCGGTGTTGATCAGTTCGCGTTCGCCGGAGAGCGCCTCCACATAGGTGCGCACGCACACCTCCATGGAGGTATTGCCCGCGTAGGTGATATAGCCCACCAGCACCACCGTGTCGTTGGCGCGCGCCGGGCCCTTAAACTCCAGCGAATCCACCGCCGCGGTGGTCACGTTGCAGCCCGAATGGCGGCGCGCCACCACGCCGGCCACGATGTCGATCCACTCCATCAACTGCCCGCCAAAGAGGCGGTTATATCCGTTCATGGTGCCCTGGGTTAAAATCTGTACCTGTTCGGTGCGCGAATCGCGCACCCTTTTTGCCTGTCGGTTCATCGGGGCAACCCTTTCCTCATTTATCGTTTTTTCCGTTTTTCGCGGCCCGCGCGCGCGCCTCGGAAAGCGCCTCAAAGGCGCGCCCGGCCTCGGCCTCGAAGTCGGATTCCAGCGTGGCCTCCACGCTTACGCGGCAATCGTCCCCCAGCGCGGCCGCGCATTCAAACAATTGCGTCCACGGCCCGCCGGCGTCGGGATAGCGCCGCGTAAGGGGCTGCGCGGCGTGCAAATGCAGCACATATCCGCCCGCGCGCGTAAGCGCGTCAAGCGGTTCGCCCTCCACGCTCATGTGGTACACGTCGCCCATCGCGCGCACGTGCTCAAGCGACAGCGCGCGCGCAAAGCCGGCCGCCTCGCTTACCCGGTTAATCAGGTTGCACTCGCGCCGGCACAGCGGCTCTATGCCCAGCATTACGCCGTATTCGCACAGGTATTCCTCCGCCACGCGCAAAAAGGACCCCACCTGCGCGCGCGCGGCGGCGCCGTCAAACCCCTCGCTCACCCCGCGCGAAGCGCCGCTGCCAAAGATGACCACGCGCACGCCCAGTTGCGCGGCCCGGCCAAGCGCGGTTTGCAAATA
>CAWVLE010000057.1:0-2701 GCA_963929805.1 uncultured Eubacteriales bacterium
GACAAAGCCGGCGAGAAAAAACCGCTGGTCTACACGCCGCGCATGAAGCGGCTGTGCGCGGCCACCGCGCTGGTGTCGCTGGTGTGCGCGATGATTACCTCCGGGCTGGGCATCGGGCCGTATATCACCTTTGCCGCGCTGGCTTATATCGTGTACGCTGAGGCCTATGCCATGCGGCCGGTGGAAAAGAGCATAAACGACTACTATATGAACGACGCGCGCGATATACTTTCCAAGCGCGACGACCTGATCAAGGTGGGTATCACCGGCAGCTTTGGCAAGACTTCCACCAAGTTTATACTGGCCGCCATATTATCCGAAAAATACGACGTGTTGGCTACGCCTTCCAGCTTTAATACGCCCATGGGGCTTACGCGCGTAATTCGCGAACAGTTGGGGCCGCATCACCAGGTGTTTCTGGCCGAGATGGGCGCCCGGCATGCGGGCGACATACTGGAGCTGTGCGAACTGGTACACCCCAAATACGGCGTGATTACCTCGGTGGGCGCGCAGCATTTGGAGACGTTCGGCGACGTGGAAACGGTTGCCAACACGAAATTTGAACTGATCGAAAGCCTGCCCAGGGACGGCGTCGCATTTTTCGCGGCGGACGGCGGATATGTGGACGCGCTGTTTGAACGCGCCCAGTGTGAAAAATACCGCGCCGGGCTGGGCGGCGGCTATCTTTCCATGTACGCCGAGGATATAAAAACCGGCCAGCACGGGTCCACCTTTACGCTGTGCGACGGGGAGGGCGCGCGCGTCAAATGCCGCACCCGCATGCTGGGCCGCCACAACATCGAGAACATCGTGCTGTCCGCCATGGTGGCCAGGCGCCTGGGCCTGACCATGGAGGAAATCGCGCGCGGCATCGGCAAAACCCAGCCGGTGGAGCACCGCCTGCAGCTGATCGCGGGCGCGGGCGGCATGACCATTATAGACGACGCCTTTAATTCCAACCCGGTGGGCGCCAAGGCGGCGCTGGACGTGCTGCGCGATTTTCCGGGACGGCGGCTGATTGTGACGCCCGGAATGGTGGAACAGGGCGAAAAGGAATACGAACTGAACTTCATGTTTGGCCAACAGCTGTGCGGCAGCTGCGACGAGGCCATACTGGTGGGGAAAAAACATACCGCGCCCATCTATCAGGGGGCGATTTCCGCCGGGTTTGACCGGGCGCACATTTACCGGGTGTCCAGCCTGGAGGAAGCCACGGGCCTGCTGGGTCAAATGGGCCGGCCGGGCGACGTGGTGCTGTTTGAAAACGATTTGCCCGACAATTACGCGGAATAGCCGGGCGAAAGGAGCCGTTTTGTTATGAAGCTGAATCTGGCGGTAATATTTGGCAGCCGTACCTGCGAGCATGACGTGTCCATCGTGTCGGCCATGCAGGCGATGGAGGCGGCGGAGAAGGGCGATTATAACGTGACGCCCGTGTACATCGCGCCCGACGGCGCGTGGTATGTGGGCGCCGCGCTGCGCGATATCGCGTTTTTTTCAAACTTTGATCCGGCTAAGGTGCAGCGCGTGCTGCCCTCGGGCGAGGACGGAAAGCTGAAGCTGATAAAATACCCCACGGATAAACGCGCGCTGTTCGCGCCCGGCAGGGTCGTGCTGGAAGAGGCCGACGTCGTGCTGCCGGTCATGCACGGCGTAAACGGCGAGGACGGCACGCTTTCGGGCATGCTGGAGCTGTTTGACGTGCCCTACGCGGCCTCGGGCGTGCTGGGCTCTGCCGTGGGCATGGACAAAATCGCCATGAAAATGCTCTTTCGCGGCTGCGGTTTTCCCGTGCTGGACGCCGAATACCTGGAACGCGGCCAGTGGCGCGGGGATCCGGACGGCGTAATCGAGCGCATAGAGCGCGCGCTTAGCTATCCCGTATACGTAAAGCCCGCCAACCTGGGCTCCTCCATCGGCATCAGCCGGGCCTCGAACCGCGACGAGCTGATACGGGCGTTGGACGTGGCCGCCTCGTTTGACCGCCGCCTGCTGGTGGAAAAGGGCGTAACCAAATTGACCGAGGTCAACTGCTCGGTGCTGGGCTATGGCGCGCAGGCGCGCGCGTCCGTGCTGGAAATGCCCATCAGCGGCGAAACCGAAAAGTTTTTGGGCTTTGACGAAAAATATTTGCAGGGCGGGAAAAATTCCGCCGGCATGAAGTCGCTAGCCCGCAAGGTGCCCGCCCCCATCGGAGAAGAGATGACGCGGCGCGTGCAGGACATGGCGCTGGACGCCTTCCGCGTGATGGACTGCAAGGGCGTGGTGCGCATCGATTTTATCATCGACGGCGAAGACGGCGCGCTTTATATCAACGAAATCAACACCATCCCCGGCTCGCTCGCGTTTTATTTGTGGGAGCATGAAGGGCTGAATTTTACCGCCCTGATCGATGAAATGGTCAAGTGCGCCTATCGCGCGGCGGCGGACCGGCGCGAGAGCGTGTTCTCCTATGAATCGGACATCCTTAAACATCAAAGAAGCGGAAAATTGACCGGAAAAACAAATGGAAAGGCGAAATAGAACGCAATTTTTGCCGTATGACAGACGGCCGTTTGCATGAATTTGGCGCCGGATATGAAAATCCGGCGCCATCAGAGCGCTGATAAAGCCCGCAAACGCAAAAACCGCTTCTGAAAAGAAAAGAGAGGAAGCGGTTTTTGCTTACGGCGTCAGCGTCACTTGCAAACAGCGGTCACTT
>CAWVLE010000058.1:0-8956 GCA_963929805.1 uncultured Eubacteriales bacterium
TGCGCGGGCAGCGTGTACCGCATTACCGAGGACGCGGCCTTTAACCACTGCGCGCGCGCGGACGGCGGCGTGCGCGGCGGCGAATGCGCGCAGTTGCTGGACGATTTTTTTGCGTCGCGCAGGCGGCCCTCTTCCATCCGGGAAAAATAAACCGGCAGATACAGTACCAAGACGGATACTTGCGCGGGCTTGCCCCGCCGGGACAGGAGGAATGTTTGTTATGAATACGTCCGCCAAAACCCTAAACCAAATGAATCAGTGGATAGACGGGCACGCCGAAGAGCTGGTGGATGAGCTGCGCGCCTTTTCGCGCATACCTTCGGTCAGCCGGGCCGATCTGGCGGTGCCTCGCGCGCCTTTTGGGCCGCAGGTTCGCCAGATGCTTTCTCACGCGCTGATGCGCGGCGCGGTTTACGGGCTGAACACCGCCGATCACGAGGGCTATTGCGGCAGCGTCTTCATAGGCGACATAAACAACGCCATCGGCATCATCGGCCACCTGGACGTGGTGCCCGAGGGCGATAAGTGGATCTATCCGCCCTACGAGGCCACCCGCGTGGGCGACTATCTGGTCGGCCGCGGCGTAAGCGACAACAAAAGCGCCTGCGTGATCGGGCTGTACCTTTTGCGCATGGTCAAAGAACTGGATATTAAAATGAACCATGCCCTGCGCCTGATACTGGGCTGCTCGGAAGAGACCGGCATGCAGGACATGGCCTATTTCACGCGCACCCAGGTAGCCCCGGTGGTGTCCATCGTGCCCGATTCGGCCTTCCCGGTCAACTACGCGCAAAAGGGCACGCTGTCGGCGCAGCTTTCCATAGAGCGGGGCGAGGATATTTTAAGCTTTACCGGCGGCGAGGTGCCCAACATGGTGCCGCCGCACGCGCAGGCGCTGATTCGCGCGCCGTATGATCAGGCCGCGGCCGCCTTTAAAGCGCAGGGCCTGAGCGAGGGCTTTACCCTGTCGGCGGAGGGCGAATTTACGCGCGTGTGCGCGCAGGGCGTGGCGGCACACGCCGCGCGGCCCGAGGCCGGAAAGAGCGCCATATTCCACCTGGCCGGCGCGCTTATAAAAACCGGCTTGGTAAGCGGGCAATCGCTTGCCGCCATGCGCGCGGTGGCCGACGTTTCGGGCGACTATTCGGGCGCGCAGATGGGCGTGGACGGCGAGGACGAGCAGACCGGCAAGACCACCATGGTCATCGGCGTGGCGCGCGACAGCGAAAGCGCGCTGACCTTGAGCGTGGACGCGCGCCTGTCCATCAGCGCCGATCTTGAAAAGATCGAGCAGGCGGCGCGCGATTACTGCGCGCGCATGGGCTTTACGCCCTTGTCGGTAAAGACCACCAGGCCCTTTTACATGGCCCAGGACGACCCGCGCGTGCGCGTGCTGATGGACGTCTACCGCGCGCAGACCGGCCGCGACGACGCGCCCTATACCTCGGGCGGCGGCACCTATTCGCGCTGCGTGCCCGACGCGATCACCTTCGGCCCCGGCTTCCCGGGCGAAAATCGCATGCTGGAAGGCCTGGGCGAGGGCCACGGCAGCGCGCACGCGCCCGACGAATGCGTATACATACCCGATTTGATCCGCGCGGCCAAAATTTACGCCGCGGCGATTATGGAGCTGGACGCGGTGGTATAGCGCCGCCCGGCTGCACAATATCGATACAAGGGAGGAATTTACCGTGTCAAACGCCAACATTCCCACCCCGCACATCACCGCGAAGGCGGGCGATTTCGCGCCCACCGTGCTGATGCCGGGCGACCCGCTGCGCTCCAAATTTATCGCCGAGAACTTTTTAAATGGCGCAAAGCTGGTCAACGACACGCGCGGCGTTCAGGGCTATACCGGCTATTACGGCGGCAAGCGGGTATCGGTCATGGCCTCGGGTATGGGCATGCCCTCCATGGGCATTTATTCCTACGAGCTGTTCAATTTTTACGATGTGCAAAGCATTATCCGCATCGGCTCGGCGGGCATGATCAGCGACACGCTCAAGGTGCGCGACATCGTGGCGGGCATGAGCGCCTACACCAATTCCTCCTTTGGCGCGCAGTTCGGCTTTAACGGACAGCTTGCGCCCTGCGCCGATTTTTCGCTTCTGCGCGCCGCGGCCGACGTGGCCGGCGCGCGGGGCTGGCCGCTGCGCGTAGGGCCGGTGTACTCCTCGGACTGCTTTTACGACGAAAGCGCGCCGCTTTCCAAGCTGCGCGCGCTGGGCGTGCTGGCGGTGGAAATGGAATCGGCCGCGCTGTATTTAAACGCGGCGCGCGCCGGCAAAAAGGCGCTGTGCCTTTTGACCATTTCCGACAACCCGTTTACGGGCGAGGGGCTTTCGGCCGAAGAGCGGCAGACCACCTTTACCCAGATGATGGAAATCGCGCTGTCCATTGCAGAATAACAGAAAGGACGATTTACCCATGCAGGAGCGCCATTATTGTCCGGACGGCTATCGTCCGGCGCTGGACCTATATCAAACCCAACAGGCGATTAAAATACTAAAGGACTGTTTTCAGCAGCAGCTGGGCGGCGCGCTTAACCTGACGCGCGTGTCCGCCCCGCTTTTCGTGCGGCGCGACACCGGCTTAAACGACGACCTTTCCGGCAGGGAGCGCAAGGTGAGCTTCGACCTGCTGGAGCAGAGCGGGCAGACGCTGGAGGTGGTGCAGTCGCTGGCCAAGTGGAAGCGCTTTGCGTTGGGCCGCTACGGCTACCCGGTCGGGCGCGGGCTGTACACCGACATGAACGCCATACGCCGCGACGAGGCCACCGACAACCTGCACTCGGTTTACGTGGACCAGTGGGACTGGGAAAAGGTGATATCGCGCGATGCGCGCACGCTTGACACGCTGCGCGACGCGGTGGAGCGCATCCATTCCTCGGTATTGGAGGCGGAAACCGTGCTGCACAGCCGGTTTGGCCAGCTTATGCCCCGCCTGCCCGCAAACGTAAAATTTATTACCGCGCGCGAGTTGTATGAAGCGTACCCCGATCTTGCCCCGGAAGCGCGCGAGGCGCGCGTCGTGCGCGAGCACCACGCCGTGTTCATCATGGGCATCGGCGCGCCCCTGCCCGACGGGCGGCCGCACAGCGAGCGAGCGCCCGACTACGACGACTGGGCGCTAAACGGCGATTTGATCTACTATCACCCCGAACTGGACTGCGCGCTGGAGGTGTCCTCCATGGGCATCCGCGTGGACGCGTCCAGCATGTTTTCCCAGTTAAGCGCGGCCGGCGCGCTCAACCGGCTGGATCTGCCCTTCCATCAGGCGGTCATGCGCGACGAACTGCCCCTGACCATGGGCGGCGGCATCGGCCAGAGCCGGCTGTGCATGCTGCTTTTGCGCAAGGCGCACATCGGCGAAGTGCAGTGCTCGGTATGGCCCGAGGACGCCGTGCAGTCGCTTGCGCGCCAGGGTGTAACGCTGCTGTGACGCTTCTATTCCACGACGCATTTTCAGGCCGCGCGCCGCGCAAGCGGGCGCGGCTTTTTCGCGCATTTTTTTATGCCTCGCGCGCGCCGCGCCCACTTGACGCGGGGCGCGCGCAAGGCATAAAATACCAATTAGGACAGGCTGCGCGCACGCTAAAGCCGCTTGGGCCATGCACACGCCGGCGCGCCGCCAAAGTTTGGCGAAAGGGGTTTTTGCCATGGACAAATCCATACACCTTGACCACCTGGCGCTGGGCGTATGCTATTATCCCGAGCACTGGGACGAAGCGCTTTGGGCGGACGACCTGCGCCGCATGAAGCAATACGGCATCGAGACGGTGCGCGTGTTTGAATTTGCCTGGAGCATCGTGGAGCCGCGCGACGGGGAGTACGATTTTGCGCTGTTCGACCGTTTTTTGGATCTGGCCGCGCGCGAGGGCATGCAGGTAATTATGTGTACGCCCACCGCCACCCCGCCCGCCTGGCTGACGTACGCGCATCCCGAGGTGCTTTCCCGCGATAAGGACGGGCGCGCGATGCACCACGGCCACAGGCGGCACTATAATTACAACGCGCCGGCCTACCGCGATTATACGGCGCGCATCGTAGGGCAGCTGGCCCGCCGCTACGGCGGCCACCCCGCGATCATCGGCTGGCAGCTGGACAACGAACTGAACTGCGAAATGAACGAATTTTATTCCGACGCCGACCGCGCGGCCTTTCGCGAATATCTCAAGGCGCGGTTCGGCACGCTGGATGCGCTCAACGAGGCCATCGGCGCGCGCTTTTGGAACCAGACCTATTCCGACTGGGCGCAGGTGGATCTGGAACGCACCACCATACACGGCCACGCCAACCCGCACATGGCGCTGCTGTCCAAGGCCTTTTTCTCCGAAAGCGCCATCGGTTTTGCCAAACTGCAAAGCGACATACTGCGCCCCTTAATCGGCAAGCGCTTTATTACCACAAACGGCATATTCGGGCACCTGGACAGCGCGAAGCTGACGCGCGAGGCGCTGGATTTTATCATGTACGACAGTTACCCCAACTTTGCCTACGGCGACCGGGGCGTAAACGCGTCGGAATCGGGCGCGCTGGGGGACAGGGCCTGGTCGCTGAACCTTAGCCGGGCGCGCGCGTTTTCGCCCAATTTCGGCGTGATGGAGCAGCAGTCGGGCGCCAACGGATGGGATTTCAGCATGCTTGCGCCCATGCCGCTGCCCGGCCAGATGCGGCTGTGGACCATGCAGAGCGTGGCGCACGGCGCGGACTACGTAAGCTTTTTCCGCTGGCGCACGGCGCCCTACGGCACCGAAATATACTGGCACGGGCTGAACGATTATTCCAACCGGCCCAACCGCCGTCTGGAGGAGCTAAAGCGCATAAGCGCCGATTTCCAGGCGCTGGGCTTTGTATCCGGCAGCCGCTACGAGGCCAAAGCCGCGTTGCTGTGCGATTATCTCAACGAGTGGGACGGCGAACGGGACAAATGGCACGGCCCGCTTGACGAATCCTCGCGCATGGCGCTGCTATCCGCCGCGCAGAAAAGCCATACCCCGCTGGACCTGGTGTATCTGACGGAGACGCTTACGCTAAACGATCTGAAAAAGTACGCGGTGCTTTTCTATCCGCACGCCGCCATACTGACCGGCAAAACCGCGGCGCTGCTTGGCGAATATTGCGCCGCGGGGGGCGCGCTGGTCATGGGCGCGCGCACCGGCTACAAGGACGAATTTGGGCGCTGCCCCATGCGGCCCATGCCCGGCCCGGCGCGCGAACTTTGCGGGGTAGAGGTGGCCGACTATACGCTGCCCCATCCCAGCGAGCAGGTGTCCATTTTGTGGGACGGCGCGGCCTACCCCGCGCCCAACTTCCGCGAGGCGCTGCGCCCGCTGGAGGGCACCCATCCGCTGGCCGTGTTTAAAGGCGGGCATATGGCCGGGCAGTGCGCGCTGAGCGTAAAGTGTTACGTGGGCGGCGGCGCGGCCTATTACCTGGGCAGCGGCTTTTCCGAACCGGCCGCCGCGGCGCTTCTCAGCGCGCTGAATTGCGCTTCGCCTTACCGGGATATAATCGATTGCCCGAGCGATGTGGAGCTGGCCGTGCGGCGGGGCGCGCGCGGCGACGCCGCCTTTTTGCTGAATTATTCCGCGCGTGCGCAAAGCGTGCGCCTGGGCGGGGCGCTTACCAGCGCGCTGAGCGGCAAAACCTGCGCGGGCGAAATTACGCTTGAACCTTATGGCGTGGAGGTATTAAAGCTATGAAGTACATCGACATCAACGACGGCTGGGCGTTTACCTATGGCGATTACGACTGGACGAAGCCTTCCAACCCGGCCTGCGTAAACCTGCCGCACGACTTTATCATTTCGCTGCCCCGCGACGCGCGGGCGGCGGGCGGCGGCTCCAACGGCTATTTCGGCGAGGGCCGCGGCGAATACACCCGCCGCTTTGCCGCCGCGCCCGAGTGGGCCGGACAGAAGGTAATACTGGAAGTGGACGGCGCGTATATGAACGCCGAGGTCATCTTTAACGGCCAGCACCTGTTCACCCATCCGTACGGGTACACGCCCTTTCAGGTGGACCTGACCGGGGAGATGCGCTTTGAGGGCGAAAACCAATTAACCATTATAACCCAAAGCCGCCAGCCCTCCACCCGCTGGTATTCGGGCGGCGGGCTGTACCGCGGGGCGCGGCTGCTTGTAGGCCCCGAGGACGGGCTCAACCCCTGGCAGGTCTTTATCACCGCGCGCGTGTCGGGCGGCGCGGCCCAGTTGGACGTGCGCGTGGACGGGCCGGTAAAAACCAGCGTTATCGACGCGCAGGGAAGCGTCGTGGCCCAGGGCGCGCACAGCGTGGCGATTGAAAACGTGCGTCTGTGGGACGTGGACGACCCCTATCTTTACACCGTGCGCCTGGAGCGGCCCGACGGCCGCGACAGGGCGGATATCCCCTTTGGCGTGCGCACCATTGAGATCGACGCGCAATCGGGCTTCCGGCTTAACGGCCGGCCCATGAAGCTGCGCGGCGGCTGCGTCCACCACGACAACGGCTGCCTGGGCGCGGCGGCGCACCCGGCGGCCGAGCGGCGCAAGATCGAATCGCTAAAGGCGCTGGGCTACAACGCCGTGCGCTCCAGCCACTACCCGCCCTCCTCGGCGCTGCTGGAGGCCTGCGACCGCGCGGGCATGCTGGTGCTCGACGAAACCTTCGACGTGTGGCTGCGCGGCAAAAAGCCGCTGGACTATCACCTGTATTTCCGCGACTGGTGGGCGCGCGACATCGAAAGCATGGTGCGGCGCGACCGCAACCATCCCTGCGTGTTCGCCTATTCCATCGGCAACGAGATCGAGGAGCGCGACGGCAGCTCGCAGGGCGTCATGTGGGCCTGGCGCCAGCGGGAAAAGGTGCTTTCGCTGGACCCCACGCGCCCGATCACATCGGCGCTTAACAACATATTTGTAGACGACGCGCCGCTGACCAAAAACCTGTTTGACCGGACGGAAAACCCCATTGAGGCGCAGGATTTTGTAAACGACCCGTTCGGCCGGCGCACCGAGGCCTTCGCGGCCGCGCTGGACATCGCGGGGTACAATTACCTGTTGCCGCGCTACGCCTACGACCGCGCAAAATATCCCGCGCGCGTAATCATGGGCACCGAGACCTTTGCCTCCAACACCTACGATTACTGGCGCGCGACGCTGGAAAACCCCAACGTGATCGGCGATTTTATCTGGACGGCGGTGGACTATCTGGGCGAGGCCGGCATTGGCCGCACCATGTGGGAGGACGACCCCAAGAGCCTGTCGGGCGGCTATCCCTGGGCGCTTTCCTACGACGCCGACCTGGACATCACTCTGGAGCGGCGGCCGCAATCCTACTTCCGCGAAATCATGTGGGGCCGCGCCAGTGGACCGGTGCTGATGACGCTTCACCCGGACCGCCACGGCGTGCGCTGCGGCGGCATGGGCTGGCAGTGGATGGACGTACATCCCAGCTGGACCTATCCCGACGCATGGCTGGAAAAGCCGGTGGACGTATACGCCTACGCCGACGCCGACGAGGTGGAGTTTATACTCAACGGACAGAGCATGGGCCGCGCGGCGGTCGAAAAGCTGTGCGCGCACATGGCGCTGCCCTACCGGCCGGGCCGCCTGGAGGCGGTGGCGCTGCGCGGCGGCGAAAAGTGCGGCTGCTGCGCGCTTGAGACTACGGGCGCGGCCCGCAAAATTGCGCTTGAGCTGGAGCGCGCGCCCGTCCCGGGCGATGAGGGCATGGCCTTTGTGCGCATACAGCTGCTGGACGAGGCCGGACGCCGCGCCGTGGCGGACGACCACAGCGTGGAAATTCGCGCGGAGGGCGGCGAACTTTTGGCGCTGGGCAACGCGGATCCGTTCAGCGCCGAGCCCTACGCCGGCGCGCGGCGCATGACCTATCGCGGCAGCGCGCTGTGCGTGGCGCGCGTAGCGGATGGAGCGCGCCTGACGCTCAGCGCAAGCGCCGAAGGCCTTGCGCCCGCCCGGCTGGAAATCGCGGGCGCATAGCCGCGCGCCCGGCGCGCCTAAAAGCGCCGCGCCGCATACTTTTTATGGAAAACTGCCCGCGCGGCTGGAACGGCCGGCCGGGCGGGCGCGTCCAATAGACGTAACAAATTAACCGGCAACACGCCTTTAAGGAGGGGGCCCGTCATGAAGAAACTGTGTATTGTGCTCGCGCTTTTGCTGGCGTTGTTGCCGCTAAACGCCGCGGGCGCGCTGGCCGGAGAAAGCGCCACGGTAAGCACGCCGCTGAGCGGCTCCACAAAAGCCCGGATAAACAACGTGCAACTGGCCGTAGACGCGATTAACGGCACCTACGTGGCCTACGGCGACAGCTTTTCCTTTAACGACGTAGTAGGGCCGCGCACCTCGGCCTACGGATACAAAAACGCGGTGAACGGGCGCGGGGTTAACGTGGTGGGCGGCGGCGTGGCCCAGGCGGCTTCCACGCTGTATCTGGCGCTTAAGCAGTTAGACGGCGGCATAGAGTACATCGAAAAGAAGACCTACGGCAGCCGCTATAACGGCAGCTACGTCTCTTCCTCCAGCGACGCCATTTCGGTGGATTACGACGATATTGATTTTTCCTTTTACAATTACTACGACGACTTTACCATCGATATGTGGACGGCCAACAACCGCGTATACTGTTCGCTGAGCTTTGACAGCGGATCCAATTTGTTGAGCAGTTCGGTAATTTATATGGACGGCAACAGCGCCACGCGCAACAACGTCGTGCTGGCCTGCGGCAGCATATACGACACCACGCTTTCCTATTACGATGCCTTCTCCTTTAACGACATCGTGGGCCCGCGCACCTCGGATTACGGCTACAAGGCCGCGGTGAACGGGCGTGGCGTAAAGGTGGTGGGCGGCGGCGTGGCCCAGGTCGCCAGCGCGGTCTATCTGGCGGTAAAGGATCTGGACTGCATCGGCATACTGGAAAAATCCTCCTACGGTTCCAGGTACAATCAGTCCT
>CAWVLE010000059.1:0-2666 GCA_963929805.1 uncultured Eubacteriales bacterium
TATAACTTTTTTCGCTTCGGATAGCTTTACGCGCCCGTCCAGATATCCCTGCGCGGCTTCAAGCGCCAGGCGGGGCCGGTTGTCCCCGGGAAAAGCGCGTTCATAAATGGACAACATGTATTGCCGCGCATAGCTTACGCACCAGGCGGATACCGTGGCGTGGCTTTGCGTATCGATCAACCGCATAAGCGACATAATCCAGGGCGAATCGGCCCTGCCCAGCATTTTGCGTAATTTCGCCATAAACAGCCTCCCTGCCGCGCGCGGCGGTTATATTGCCAACAGTATATACCGTTTGCGCTGCGCGCGCAAGCCGGCGCACCTCGCGGCGCGCGGCGCATATACTGAAAGGGGCGCGATCGCCGTCCGCCCACAACAGCGTTGGAGGTTGCCTATGAAGATATGCGTGTACGCGATCTGCAAAAACGAAAGCCAGTTTGTGGATAGGTGGCTAAAGTCCATGTCCGAGGCCGATCAGATAATCGTCATGGACACCGGATCGGAAGACGACACGGTTGAACGGCTTAAACAGGGCGGCGCGATTGTGGCGCGCAGGGAGGTATCGCCCTGGCGGTTCGACGTGGCGCGCAACCTCAGCTTGGAGCTGGTGCCGGAAGACGCGGACATCTGCGTGTGTACCGACCTGGACGAGGTGCTGCGCCCGGGCTGGCGGCAGGCGCTGGAGGCGGCGTGGCGGCCCGGCCATACGCGCGCGCTG
The DNA here is from genome assembly GCA_963929805.1 of uncultured Eubacteriales bacterium. Taxonomy (GTDB): domain Bacteria; phylum Bacillota; class Clostridia; order Christensenellales; family Aristaeellaceae; genus CAWVLE01. Next base: position 719 of record CAWVLE010000059.1, read on the forward strand.
TACCGCTATACCTGGAATTTTAACCCGGACGGCTCGGAAGGCTATGTATTTTGGACGAATAAGATCCATGCCCGCCACGGCTACCGCTGGACGCACCCGGTACACGAGGTGCTTACCTGGACGCGCACGGACCGGCCCGAAAATCAGGTTACTGTCGAGGGACTCCAGCTGGACCATCACGCCGATCCGAAAAAATCCCGCGCGTCTTATCTGGCGCTGTTGGAGCTGTCCGTACAGGAGGACCCGACCGACGACAGAAACATGCACTACCTGGGCCGCGAGTACATGTTCAGGGGACAGTGGGATCGCTGCATCGATACGCTTAAGCGGCATCTGGCGCTGCCAAACGCCACCTGGGCGGACGAACGGTGCGCCTCCATGCGCTTTATCGCCCGGGCGTATCTGCAAAAGGGCGACGAGGACAGCGCTAAGGCCTGGTACCTGCGCGCCGTAGCCGAAGCGCCCCACCTGCGCGAGCCCTATGTGGAGCTGGCAAACCTGCTCCACAGGCGCGCGGAGTGGGACGGCGTGGTGTATTTTACCGGATGCGCGCTTAAAATCAACCAGCGGCCCAGAACCTATATCTGCGAAAGCGACGCGTGGGGCAGCCTGCCATGGGATCTGCGCGCGCTGGGCCTTTTCTACACCGGCCGCGGGGAACAATCGCTGCGCGCCGCCGAGGAGGCGCTGCGCATTTCGCCCGATAACCAGCGCCTGCAAAATAACCTGCGCCTGATTCGGGAAGCGCTTAATCAGCCGTCCGGCGCGGGCGATGCGCGGATGTGACGCCGCGGCGGGCGCGCGCCCCTGGCCTTACAAAAATACATACCGCAAAACGGGCCGCAACGCCGGAATGGATATGGACAACAAAGCGCGCAAATTATATAATGAAAGCGGGCCTTTTGAACGCTAGAATGCGGATTTTACTGTGATATACGGGAAGGAGAAAGGCATTATGTTGCGTTTTGCGATGATCAGTAAGTGGCATGTACACGCGCAATCATACGCCCAGATCGTCCGCGCTCAGCCGGACGCCTGTATTCGTTGCGTGTGGGACGAGGCGCCCGAGCGCGGGCGGGAATGGGCAAAAGAACTGGGCGTGGATTTCGAAGCGGATTACGACGCCGTGCTGGCGCGCCCCGACGTGGACGCGGTGCTCATCGATACCCCGACCAATATGCACAAAGAGGTTATGATCAAGGCCGCGCGCGCGGGCAAGCATATTTTTACGGAAAAGGTATTTGCCCTGACCGTTAAGGATTGCGACGAAATTATCGACGAAATTAAGCGCGCGGGCGTTACCTTTACCATCTGTTTCCCGCACCGCTGCATGCCCAGAAACCTGTTTGTCCATCAGGCGGTAACCGATGGAATGCTGGGCGACATTACCCTGCTGCGCATCCGCAACGCGCACGACGGCGCCACGGCCGGCTGGCTGCCCGATTACTGGTACGACCCGGTCACCACGGGCGGCGGCGCGATGATGGATCTGGGCGTTCACGGCATGTACCTGGCCAACTACCTGCTGGGGCGTCCGGTTCGAATCCAGTCCATGTTTACCAGGATGACCGGCCGTGCCGTGGATGACAACGCGGTATGTATGATGGAATTTGAAAACCACGCCGTGGCGGTTACCGAAACCGCGCTGGTTTCCCCGCTTACGCCCTTTATGCTGGAGGTTTACGGCGCCAAAGGCGTGATCCAGGTAAAGGACGACGAGATCAAATTCCGCACCGCCGGGCAAAAGGAATGGCGCAGCCCCGAGCGATTGCCCGACGCCCTGCCGCACCCCATACGCCAGTTTATCGACAGTGTGCTGTATAAAAAGGACGTGCGCTTCGGTATGGAGGAGGGGCGCATGCTGACCCTGATGATGGAAAAGGCCTATGAATCGGACGCTACGAGACGGGAAATCACTTTCTGATATTTGAATCCGGATGAAAAACCG
>CAWVLE010000060.1:0-7049 GCA_963929805.1 uncultured Eubacteriales bacterium
TAATATACATTTTTGTGGCGGGTTTGCCTTTAACGCGCACAGGATAAGGCGGCCATTTGCGCATTACGCGCAAACGGCCGCCCAAAATAAGCGTTTGACGCAATAACGGTTGCGTAACGCGGCGTTTCGTTGCGCGACCCGCCAGGTGGAAAATTTATGTTTTACAACCCGCCAGGTGGAAAATTTGTGTTTTCCCTTGACTTTTCCCAGCCCTGCCTGTATAATATCTACTGTTGCAAAGCTTCATGCGGTCGTGGCGGAATCGGCATACGCGCACGTTTGAGGGGCGTGTTCTGAAAGGAGTACGGGTTCAAGTCCCGTCGACCGCACCACTCCGGGCGTCAATTATGATCGGCAGCCGTATCATAATTGGCGTCTTTTTTATGAAAGGAGGGGCTGCGGATGTCAAGAGGCATCATGATCTTTGGCCCATCCGGCGCAGGCAAAACCGCTCTGGGCGAAATGGTCGCGCGGCAGTTAAAATTTTTGTTCGTGGACATCGACAACTATATCTGGCGAAAGGATACCGCCATTCCTTTTTCCGCCATGTACCCCCGCGCGGAAAAAATCAACGCCATAATGCGCGCCATATCCCAGGCGGATCATTTTGTCATGGCCGGTTCCATGGACAGCTTTCATGAATACTTTGATCCCCTTTTTGATTTGGCCGTACATTTGACGGCCCCTACGCAGTTGCGCGTGTCGCGCGTACACCGGCGGGAGTACAAGCTGTTCGCAGACAGGATACTTGAGGGCGGCGACATGTACCAGGCGCACCAGCGCTTTTTGGCCGATGTGGCAAGTTATGATCGCGGCGGCGGATCCACAAGCTTTGTGATTCATGAAAAATGGGCCCAATCCCTGCGTTGCAAGGTGCTCAGGCTGGATGGAAGCGATGAATTATCCCTTAATTCCCAAATAATCGCCGACGCGTATAATTCGCTCGGCTTAGGGTGATTTTTGAAAAAGAAAATTTGCGGCGTAGGCATGCGCGCAAAATGGGCGGGACCTTTTAATGCGCGGGTACAAGCACAGGCCCGCGCACGGCGCTTCAGGCATGCCACAATTCAGGCGCTTTCCAGTTTTACAAAAAATTTTGCCGAAGCCGCCGCGATAACGCACACCATCAGCCCGCTGGGCAGCAACGCCCAATGCGGATTGCCGCGCAGCCCGTCAAAAAGCGCCCCGTAAACGATCTGCCCCACCGGCTGGGCGCACATGGAAAGAGCGAATACGTACGACATTATCCTGCCCATCAGCCGGTTTGGCGTGCGGCTTTGGATAATCGATACGGCGCAGGTGGAAAACAGGCTGCATCCGAATTGGCTTAAGCAAAACGCGGCCAGCAGCATCGCGTACCGGCTCATCGTATCCAGCGGCAGTAAAAACGCCGCGCCGGCCGCAACAAGGCACAGGCCAAACCCCATGAATACGGCGGTCAGCCAGCGCACGCGCAGTTTTTGCGCCATAATCCCCACAAACAGGCTGCCCAACACGGCCGCCGCCCCCATGGCGCTTTCCGCCGCGCCATAATGCTGCGCCGAAAGCCCCAACACACTGCGCACCAGATAGGGAAACCCCACTACCACCGTGCCCGCCACAAACAGGCTGACCAGGGCCGCCAGCAAAAGCAGCTTTAAAACGGCGGGCCGTTCCTTCAGCAGAAAGCGCATGCTGAGAGAGAAATCCTCTTTGAGGATGGCTCCGGCGCGCATGCCTTTTTCCGCTTTTTGAAAGCCCAGGCGGATGAAACATTCCAAAACAGCGGTCAGCGTAAAACAGGCCGCCGTGCCAAACAAAACGGGCGTCAGCCCAAAAGCGGCATAAGCGACGCTGCCCAGAAGCGGCGTAATCAACGCCGTAATGGCCTGCACCTGATTGACGGCGGCGTTTCCCTTTATCAGGTTATCGCCCATAAGCATCTGCGGCACGCAGGCCTGTACCGTGGGCGATTCGAATGCGGACAGTACCGCCAGCGCAAACAGCAGCGCGCCCGCTATGTATACATCGCCGCCCGGCAAAAAAATCACCCCGGCGGCCAGTGCCACCGCCCCGGTAATGCCGTCCAGCGCCACCATTACGTTGCGGCGGTTCAGCCGGTCCGCCAGTATTCCGCCAAGCGGCGAAAGAAGAATGGTGGGCAACATGGCCGCGGCCAGCAGCGCCGAAAAGACGGCCGCCGAACCCGTGCGCTCCAGCACATACATGGACAAGGCAAATTTTAAGGCGTTGTTCCCAACAAGCGAGCTTGCCTGGCCCAAAATCAACAGTGTAAAATTACGCGTAAACAACTTTTGTTTTTTCATTGATCATACCTCCATATGCTCTGTCCGGTGCCTTGCCCCGCTGCCAGTTGGCCGTAACCGGGGCGGCGCGTTGTTTTCCATACCGCCCTCCATGCGCGGCATGCGGGCAAGTTTCTCCAATCTGAGCGCAATGAACCGCTTGACGGGTGTCGCCTCGCCGCATGGCGGTAAGGCTCGGTCAATTTTAATACCTTCCGAATGAATGTATATGAATAAAATAGAAACCGGCCTGACTTATGGCGTTACGGCCAGTTTTGGGGCAAGTAAGTTCGATTATCTCTGCTTCTTTCTCAGCTCCCCCCTTTTTTTCCCTTCGGGAGCTGACGAGCGCCGCGTTTTTCTTTTCTTGGCTCCCCCCTTGGGGGGAGCTGGCGAGCGGAGCGAGACTGAGAGGGGGGACCGGGGCATGGCTTCCCCTTGGGGGAGCTGGCGAGCGAAGCGAGACTGAGAGGGGGTCCCCCGTTCCCCCTTGGCTCCCCTGGCGAGCGGAGCATTTTCCCCCCTCGGCTCCCCCTGGGGGGAGCTGTCACCGAAGGTGACTGAGAGGGGGTCCTGGTTAGCTAACTTTTCTGCTAAGCAGTACGTCAAGAGAGTTCCCCCTCTCCGGCCCGGCTACGCCGGTCCACCTCCCCCTCGGGGGAGGCAAGAAAAAAGCGGCATAACGTAGCGTTACCACTCGGGAGGCAAGGAGAGAGAGACGCGCGCGGCGACACCTCTCCCGAGGGGGCAGGCTGGGGCGGCGACGCGTTGTTTCCCGGCGGGTCAGTTTTCTTCCGGGATCTGCGCAAAGAAATCGTCCACCAGGCGGCGAACGCGCTCGTCAAACGCGGGCACGTCCATTTTTTCCAGCATATCCCCGATAAAGGAGAACTTACGCTTCATCTCCGCTTTGGTGGCGGGGAACACCGACGGCAGCAGCCATAAGCTGGTCAGCAGCGGCAAAAGTTCGGCAATCTCCCGGGCATAGTCCGTATGGAGGGAGCCGTCCCGGTTTCCCTCCTCGATCAATTCCAGAAAATAGGGGGTAAGGACGCGCCGGTTGGCCTCGATCATCTCCACCAACACGCGGGGATTGCGGACAAGCGGAATGGACTGGATGGTCAGGCTGGTGCGGTTCGCGTCCGACTGGTTGATTCGGATGGCTTCGCGCAGTTTTTGAAGGCCGTTTAAATCCGCGCGCCCTTTGACCGCCTCAAAGGGGTTGTTCTCAAAAAACATACGGTCGCCCACCGCGTCCATGATCTCTTCCTTGGACTTAAAGTGGTGGTATACCGCGCCCTTGGTCAACCCGCCCAGCTCGTCCACAATATCCTGAATCGTCGTATTATCATATCCTTTTTCCAAAAACAGGCGCTGAGATACGTCCAAAATCCGCTCCAACGTGACTTCGGGATGTTTGTTGCGCGCCATACGTCGCCCTCCCCTATTACATTCTTTTGGTATGTATGTATTATACGAGCGAGGCTCGGCCATGTCAAGCCCGCCGGCCGCGCCGGGGCCGCCGGTAAAAGATTGCGTGCAATACTTTTGTGGATATGGTAAAATAAGCTACGTTGCGGCGGCGCGTGCCGGCAAATAGCCGTGTTTACGGATTTGCCGCGAGAAAAAAATAAGGCGCGAGCGAGGAATGCGTATGACGGAAAAAGAGAAAAGAGACCTGGGGTTATTGTATAATCCGGCGCCGGATGCGCAGCTGGGGCCGGAAACCATGCGCTGTAAAGAGATCTGTTTTGCCTACAATCAGCTGCCGCCCAGCAGCGATAAAGAGCGCGATGCGCTTTTACGGGGGCTATTAGGCGCGACAAAGGAGCATTTTTGCATATTGCCCTCTTTTTGGTGCGATTACGGCTACAACATAGAGCTTGGCGAAGATTTCTTTTCCAACCACAACCTGGTCATACTGGATTGCGCCAAAGTAACATTTGGCGACCGCGTGTTAATCGGCCCCGACTGCGGCTTTTACACGGCGGCGCATCCGACAAACACCGTGGAGCGTGCCGCCGGGCTTGAATACGCGCGCCCCATCCGCGTAGGAGACGACGTATGGATTGGCGGCGGCGTGCGGGTGATGCCGGGCGTCACGATCGGCAGCGAAGTCATCATCGGCGCGGGAAGCGTGGTTACCCGCGATATTCCGGACGGCGTGATCGCGCTGGGCAATCCGTGCCGCGTGCATAGGAAGCTGACGCCTCAGGAGCGGCGCGCGCCCTTTAACGCCGAATAAGCGCCCCGATTGCCTTTAAAGCGAAGTTGCTTTACCGCGGCCAATTGACATGCGGATCCGCGCGATGATACAATAGCGGCGGATCCGGCTTTATTATTACGCAGGAGGACGCGCCTATGGACGCCTTTATCGCTTTTCTCCTTACGCTGGTGGCCGGGCTGAGCACGGGCATCGGCAGTTTAATCGCCTTTTTATACCGCAAGACCAACCGCAAATTTCTTTCCATATCGCTGGGCTTTTCGGCGGGGGTCATGGTATACGTATCCATGATCGAAATTTTCTTTAAAGCGCAGGACGCGCTGGTAGCCCAGTTGGGCGAACGGCCGGGCGCCTGGGCCACGGTGGGCGCGTTTTTCGGCGGCATGCTGGTAATCGCGCTGATCGACAAACTGATTCCCTCCGGCGAAAACCCGCACGAGGTAAAGCTGATGGAGCAGTTGGAAAGCCGGGACGCGCAGCCGGGGCGGCTGATGCGCACGGGCGTATTTACCGCGCTGGCCATCGCCATACACAATTTTCCCGAAGGGCTGGCCACATTTGTATCGGCGCTTCAGCAGCCGGGCGTGGCCATTCCCATCGTGGCAGCCATCGCCATACACAACATTCCAGAGGGAATCGCGGTGTCGGTGCCCATTTACCAGGCCACCGGCTCGCGGAAAAAGGCGTTTTGCTATTCCTTTTTATCGGGCCTGGCCGAACCGCTGGGCGCGGTGCTGGGGTGGCTGGTATTGCGTCCCTTCATGAACGACACGGTGTTTGGCGTGCTGTTTGCCGGCGTTGCGGGCATCATGGTGTTTATCTCTTTTGACGAACTGCTGCCCGCCGCCCGCGAGTACGGCGAACATCACCTGTCTATTTACGGGCTGATTTCCGGCATGGCCGTAATGGCGGTAAGCCTGCTGCTGTTCCTGTAACATGCGCTCGCCGAAAAAAAGTGCCGCGCCCGCGCCCCGATTGATTTCGGGGGACGTAGGCGCGGCGGCTTCGTTCAGGGCCGTGTAAGCGCGGCCTTAGTCAAAGATATCCTCCAGCATTTTTTTCGAGGCGCCGTACCAGCGCCCGGTGGTAAAGTCCGGTATCGCGACGGGCACGCTGCCCAGGGCGATGGACTGCTCGGTCAGGGTGGTGATGCTCATCCACGTGGCGGCGTCGTATACGTCCAGCGGCGGGCAGGTCTGATTTTGCACGCTTTCCACAAAGGAGCGCAGCGTCAAATAGTCCATGCCGTCATGGCCGCCGCGCACGCCGGCCTCGCGGTATTTACGCCACAGCGGGTGGCGGTACTGCTCCATGTACTTTTCGTCCTTTTCCCAGCGGTGCGTCCAATAGCTGGGGTCCACGGGCGACAGGCCGTCGATAAAGATGGAGCGGTTGTCTTCCTGCCAGGCGCCCTTTGTGCCGCGCACCATGCCGCCGCGGGAGTACGGCCTGGGCAGGGAGCAATCGTGGGTTAAAAGAATGGTTTCGCCGTTGGCGCACTTAATCAGGGTATTTACGATATCGCCCTCGTTAAACACCATGTCCTTGATGGGCGAATCCGGGCGGTGCTCCTCAAACCAGGCGTGCATGCCGCAGGCCTTGCTGGCCATGCTGACCAGCGAAACCATGCGGTTACCGCGGTTGATGTCCAGATAACCGGCGATGGGGCCCAATTCATGGGTGGGGTACAGTTCGCCGTTGCGGCTGAGGAAATGGCGCTGGCGGTAATGGCGGTTGATGTCGCCGTTGCCGATCTCGTCGCGCAGGTCATGCGCGTAAGCGCCGGCGCAGTGTACCAGCGTTCCAAACAGGCCCTGGCAGATCATATTAAGCAGCGTCAGCTCGGTCTCGCCAAAGCAGCAGTTTTCCAAAAACATCAGCGGCACGCCGGTCTCCTCGCTGGTCCTGACCAGACGCCAGCACTCGTTGAGCGAATCCGCGCCGCCCACTTCCATCGCGGGGCGCTTGCCGCAACGCATGGCCTTTACCGCCAGGTCGATGTGGGTTTCCCAACTGGTCATGATGATTACGGCGTCCACGTCGCTGCGGTCGATGCACTCCATCGCTTCCGTCACGCCCACCGGCCGTTTGCCGCGCGCCTTTTCCACCACGTCCTGCGCGTGCTCCACGCGGTCGGGATACAGGTCGCACACCGCCACGATTTCCACGTCGGGCATATCCAGCAGCACTTTCATCTGCGTCATGCCCCGGCCGCCCAGGCCCAGCACGCCCATGCGAACCGTTTCGCCAAAGCAGTTCAGTTTCATTATGCGTTTCCTCCATTATCTGGTTTATCCGTTTAAATATTGTATCATAAACGCAGCATTACGTCACCTGTGCGCCGCGCACATTGCGCCCGCCAGGCCCCGCGCAAAACCCGCCGCGCGCCGCGCCGGCATAACCCGCGTCCTTTGCCTGTAAAGCAGTACGAGGCCGCCCAGTCTCGGGCGGCCTCAGAGCGCCGACAAAGCCCGCAAACGCAAAAAACGCTTCTGAAAGGGAAAATGAGGAAGCGGTTTTTGCTTACGGCGTCAGCGTCA
>CAWVLE010000061.1:0-5472 GCA_963929805.1 uncultured Eubacteriales bacterium
GGCGCAGGCGCATCGCGTTTAGGGATGACCGGTACGTTCGCGGTGCGAATAGAATTGACAGGCGGCGGGCTTTCACAGCCTGCCGCCGGGGACAAATAAAATATCAGGGCAGTCGTTTATGCCATTTTGCGAAAACCACGCGTTGTACTTAAACGCCGCGCATTTGACGAAAGCGCATATGGGCCAGCCAGTCCGCGCGGATGACCGCGTGGCCGCCGCGCCGCATCAGATAACCGATTTCCCCGTCAAACAGCGCCTGTTCAGGCGCGGGCGCGGGTTGGCCCTGCGAAATGAATCCGCGCGCGCCCAACGCGCGATAGGCGCGCGAGGCCGCCTCCGCGCACAGATATTCGGAAAGCGGATCGGCCCATTCGTCTTCCTGCGCCGATCCGATAAAGAGCGCGCGCGGCGCAACGCAGGCCAGCAGAAAGTGCTGGTCAAAGGGCGCGGCGTCTTCCTTACCGGCGTACCGCGCGTAGTTTGCGCAAAACCAATAGCCAAACCGCCGGGTAATATCCCCTACGCGCTCCCCCGCCTTACCGCGCATGAGCGCCGCGCCGCCACAACCCGACTGGGTGGAGATCACCAGAGAGAATCGCTCGTCCTGCGCCCCGCACCACAGCGCGGTTTTGCCCAGGCGCGACCAGCCGCACACCGCGACCCGCGCGCCGTCAATCTCGGGCCGGGTCAGCAGGTAATCCATCACCCGGCTGGCCGCAAACGCCCACATGCCGATTTTCCCCCAGGCATGCGGCCCGTGCGCCGGGTAGGCCCTTGCCAGGCCGTCTTGCGCGGGCGTATCGCTGGTCACATTTTCGTAGTATACATTGGCCAGCGCATAGCCGTTATCCAGTATTTCCTCCGCGGGCGCGCACTCGCCCAGCGCGTCCGGGCGCGCCGGATTGTATGGGCCAAACGACAGGTGTATAAACGCGGGCAGCGGCCTGTCCTGACGGGGATACAACAGTTCAAAGCCAAACGAATACATGCCGCCCGGCGTCGGAAAGCTGAGCCGGATCCATTCGCGCGCGGCCCTTCCCCCAAAGGCCGCCGGATCCCGCGCCTCTACAAAGGCGTAAAGCGGCCCGTCAAACGCGGGCGTAACGCCGTATACCTCCCTCTGCAATATGCGCAGCATTTCGCCGCGCTGCGCGGCCTGGGGCATATCGCCCGCGCCGCGCGGAAAATCCGGAAGGTTTCTATCCCTTAGCAAAATGGTCTGCATGGGCCTTTCGCACCCGCCTTTATTTTTGTTTTTGGGGCCCGCGTTACGGCGCGCCCTGCCCCTATAATAGCAGCCGCCCACAAAAAGCGCAAGCGTATGCGCGTTTTGCGGGCGGCGTAGCAGGTACCGCTTCCAATCGGACGGAAGCGCGCGGCGCGCCTAGAGGATATGCGCGCACTCCTTGCTAAAGGATATGTAGGCCTTATCGCCCACGGCGTACACCTTTTTATTGACCGGGCACGTGTCGGCGATTTTAATCAGCGTGTCGCCCACGCGCACGTGGTAGTTTTGGTAGCTGCCCATAAAGCAGCTCAGCTCCACGCTGCACTTCAGCGCGCCCGTGTCGCCCAGCGTGACCGCCTCGGGCCGCAATACGATTTCGCACGGAGCGCCCTTTTCCGCCGCCCGGTCGGAGGCGACGGCCACGGTGGCGTCGCCCACCCGCACGACGGTTTCCGTCGCGGAGGAATCCGCCACCACGCCCGGCAGGAAGTTGGCCTCGCCGATGAAATCGGCCACAAATTCGCTGACCGGGTGATAGTAAATCTCCATGGGCGAACCGATTTGGGCGATGACGCCCTTTTGCATGATAATGATCTGGTCGGAAATGGACATGGCTTCGGCCTGATCGTGGGTGACGTATATGGCGGTGATGCCCAGCTTTTGCTGGATGCGGCGGATTTCCGTGCGCATTTGCACGCGCAGTTTGGCGTCCAGGTTGGAAAGCGGCTCGTCAAAAAGCAGCACGCCCGGTTCCACCACCAGCGCCCGGGCCAGCGCCACGCGCTGTTGCTGGCCGCCCGAGAGTTGATTGGTCATGCGGCTTTCCATGCCGGAAAGCTCGACCAGCTCCAGTATATCGCTCACCCGCTTTTGAATCTGGTCCTTGGGCACCTTGCGCAGCTTCAGGCCGTAGGCCACGTTGTCAAACACGTTATAGTGCGGAAAAAGCGCGTAGCTTTGAAACACCATGGCGGTATCCCGCTTGTTGGGCGTAAGCGCGTTGATCGGCTGGCCGCCCAGGTAAATTTCGCCCTCATCCGGGCTTTCAAACCCGGCGATCATCCTGAGGGTGGTGGTTTTCCCGCATCCGCTCGGGCCGAGCAACGTCACAAAGCTTCCGGGCGCGATATCCAGCGATATGTCCCGCACGGCGTAAAAATCCTGATGGGTTTTGGGGTCCTGATAGATTTTGGAAATATGCTTAAGGCAAACGCCCTTTTTGGCCTTATTCACTTAATTTCAGCCTCCCCCGCTTTATTTGGTTACACGCCGGCCTTTGCCGCCGCCTTCGCGCCCGCGCGCCGCGCGCGCAACCGGCCGCGCCTGCTGCTGCCCGTGCCAAAGCTCTTCATGGCCCAGTTCATTAGCAATATGGAGAAATAGACGATGGCGATCAGCACCGTGGCATAGGCGCAGGCCACGCCGTATTTGCCCTTTTCGGCAAACTCGTTAATCTTGCAGGTGATAAGCAGGTATTTGGGCGTCACCAGCAGTATAATGGCCGAAATGGCCGTTATGGAGCGCACAAACGAGGTGACCAGGCCGGAGAGAAAGCTATCCTTTATCAACGGCAGGGTTACCGTCATAAACACCTTGCCGCTGCCCGCGCCCATATCGTAGGCCGATTCCTCAATGGATTTATCAATCTGCCGGAGCGCCGATATACCGCTGCGCGTGCCAACAGGCAGGCTGCGCACAATAAATACGATGATCAAAATCAGCCCCGTGCCGTAAATGCCCTCCAAAAAACCGGTGCGGAACAGGCCGCCGGCAAAGCCGCGTATATAGCCCACGCCCAGCACGGTGCCCGGTACGGCCATCGCCAGCATGGAAACGAATTCGATAAAGCCCTTTCCCTTGAAATTGCGCTTGACTACGATATAGCTGATAATCATGCTCAGCACGGCCGTAATCGGCGCGGCGATAATGGACAGCACGAAGGAATCCTTAAAGGCCTTCAGCCCGTCGTACTTCATCATGTATTCAAAGTGTTTCAGGGTGAGGGAATAGTCCCTGCCCCACAAATTAAACAGCGCGCCAAAGGGAATGGAAATATACATCATGATGACGAACACCGATACCAGCGCGCACAGCGCGGTTAACGGCACGCGTACGCTGATATCGCTTATCAGCATGCGCTCGCGGCTGGCCTTGCCCGTCAGCGTCTGGGCGGTCTTGCGTTCCAGGTAGTATTTTTGTATCATAAACAGCACAAGCGTCATGCACAGAAGGATTACCGCCATGGCCGAAGCGCCCGCCTTGTCGTAGGTGCCGCCGGTCACCTGCAAATAAATGGTGGTGGCCAGCGTGTCAAAGCTGCCGCCGATCATCATCGGGTTGGCGAAATCGGCCACCGATTCGATAAACGTCACCAAAAACGCGTTGCCCAGTCCGGGCAGCATAAGCGGCAGCGTGACCGATGTGAACACCTTCCATCGCGAAGCGCCCATATCCCGGCTGGCCTCCTCCAGCGACGGGTCGATGTTCTTAAGCAGCCCCTTGAGCATCATGTAACACACGGGGAAAAAGGTCAGCGTCTGCACGATGAAAATGCCCTTAAGCCCGTACACGTTCGCGTCGTAAATGCCCAGCAGGCTGCGCGTGATTAAACCGCTGCGCCCAAAGAGCAAAATCATGCTAAGCGACAACACAAAGGGCGGAGAAACCACGGGCAGCATGCTAACCACGTCAAACAGCCGTTTTACCACCTTTAATCGTATGCGCACATACACGTCCACATAGGCGAACAGCAGCCCCAACAGCGTGGAACCCAGCCCGGTTAACAGCCCCAGCAACACCGTATTGGTAAAGGCTGTGCGGAACCGGTCCATGCCCAACACGCGGCCGAATACGCTTACGGTCATGCCGGTTTCCGCCTCATACACGCTGTCCACCAGCAGCATGGATAGCGGATACAATATAAACAGCAGCAAAAACACGGTCAAAATTACCACGGTAACTACCAGCGTCGGATCGCCGAAAAATTTTTTCCTGTCCAGCTGCCTGCTTTTACTCGTCGCCAAAATAGCTCCCCCTTTTTAACGCAAGGATGCAGGCCGGTACCTCCGGCGAATGAAAAAGGGGATGGACGGGCCATCCCCTGGATACTCGTCCGGCGCGCCGGACGATTTTGACGTTATTCGGTTTCGAAGCGGTCGTCCTGGCCGACGGCGGCGAAGAAGTCCTCCACGTATTTGGAGGTGTTGGCCTTGGCGTCCTCAAAGTCGTAATCGATGGTATTGTTGGGATCCAGGCCAAACTCGGTCGCCTCTTTGGGCTGCTCGGCGTTATCGATTACCAGGAACTGATAGCTCTCGTTTTCCTTGGCCAGGTTAACGCACTCGGGGCTCAGCGCGTACTCGATCCACAGCTTGGCGGCGTTTTCGTGTTTGCAGCCCTTGAATATGGCGGTAGCGCCGATTTCAAAGGAGGTGCCGGAGGACGGAATTACCAGCTGGATGTTGTCGTAGCCGTCCAGAATCTGGGTGATGCCGTCATGCAAAAAGCCGATGCCGATTACGCATTCGCCGATGCCCACTTTCTTAGAGGGGCCGGAACCCGACTTGGTGTACTGGGCGATGTTCTTATCCAGCTCCTGGAAATAGGCCATGGCCTCGTCGTGTCCCTTCATCTGCACCATGGTGTTTATAACCAGCTTAGCCGTGCCGGCGGTGGAGGGGTTGGACAGCCAGATCAGGCCCTGATACTCGCTCTTGAGCAAGTCGTCCCAATCCTGCGGCACTTCCAGATTCATGCGCTCCAGCTCTTCAGTGTTTACCATAAAGCCCAGTATGCCCTTGTATATGCCGTACCAGGCGCCGTCCGCGTCGCGATATTCTTCATTTACCAGATGGGAGGCGTTTTTGGCCTCATAGGGCAAAAGCAGCCCGGCCGACGCCGCCTCGGCGTAGGGATCCGAAGTGCCGCCAAACCACACGTCGGCGCTGGGATTTCCGTTTTCCTCGGTAATCTTGGCCTGCACTTCGCCGGTGGACAGGCGCTGATAGCTTACCGTAATGCCGTACAGCTCCTCAAAATGCTTACACGCCGCGGAAACGTACGCCTCCTCGGCAGAGCCGTATACCACCAGTTCGCCCTCAGCCTGGGCCGCGGCCAGCAGTTCGGCGTCGATCTCATCGGCAGAGGCAATGGCAAAACAGGATACCGCCATCATCATGGCCAGCAGCAGCGCAAACAGTTTTTTCATAGACACAAAACCTCCCCAATTGTTATTAAACAAATTC
>CAWVLE010000062.1:0-7444 GCA_963929805.1 uncultured Eubacteriales bacterium
CCGGCGCGCGCACACGCCGCCGTACACCTTTTTAACCGTGCCATGCTCGATCAGTTGGGCGATATCGCGCCTGAGCGTGTTGAGCGAAACGCCAAATTGCTCGCGCAACGCCTCCATGCTCACCGTCTGGTTTTCTACAATGAATTGTTCCATCGAGGCCAGCCTGTCGCTCTTCATCACAACACCCTACTCTCAATAAGCTCAACTATATACGTATATTATACCATAACTTGCCCAAAAGAAAAGCATAATCTGCTCAAATATCAAAATATTTTTAAAGCTTCGCGCTTATTTTAACAAAAAATATCCCCATGCGCATGTATGAGGCGCATGGGGGCGTTAAAAAACTTCCGGCCGGCGATAATGCGGATTAACAGGGCAATAACCCTGCGGGCAATCCTTCGACGCAAACGCGCCCCTCGCCTGACAACCAGGGCGAAGAGCGCGTCATTTTATTTTCGGCGAATTTACGCGTTATATCCGCGGCCGCGGTCTACGCCTTTTCGCGTTTACCCGTAGCCACCAAATTTACGCCGGTACCGGCCAGGTTTTCGCGCAGCACCGCGCCGATTTCGATTGGCGCGGCCGCGCGGACCGAGCGAATTTCGCTAAGCACCTCAAAGATTTTATCTTTGGGCACCGCGCTTTGGGTCTTTACCGGGCAAAGGGGCATGCTTGCGCCGGTAATGCGCACGCTGGAGGTAACCACGCGCATGGGGTTAAGCAGCTCCTGTTCTCCGTACTGCGCGCCGCGCTTACAGGTGTTGCCCGAAACGCTTACGCGATTTTGGTCGTCCTGGGTCACGGTCAGGCGGCAACCCATGGGGCACAGAATGCAGGTCATTTCCTGTTGTTTTGCCATTGTGCCTTCCCCCTATTCCAGCGCCAGCGTGATGTCGGCGTCGACATCGCGGGCATCGATGGTGATCTTTTCCATTTCGCCGGGCGTCATCACCTGTTTTTTGCGGCGGGCCAGTTCCTTTTCGCCACAGCGCACCACCAGCGTGGCCGGTTTATAGGCCGCGTCCACGCGGAAATACAGATCCAGTTTCCCCTGCGCGCCCTCGCCCACGCGCTGGGGCACCGCGTAGCGCACGCCGCGCCCGGTGTTTACGCGCACATACCGGCGCGCGCAGGCGCCGCCGGCCGCATAGCGCGCGGCCGCCTGGCCGGCCAGCGTGGCCTCGGCCGACACGTTATCCACCAGGTCGTGAACGTGCAGCACGTTTCCGCAGGCGAACACGCCTTCCAGCGCGGTCTGGCGGTTTTCGTCCACCACGGCGCCGGAGGTAATGGGGCTAAGCTCAATGCCCGCGGAACGGGTCAATTCGTTTTCGGGGATCAAACCCACCGACAAAAGCAGCGTGTCGCACTCGATGCGCTGCTCGGTTCCCTCGATCGGGCGGCGCGTAGCCGGATCCACCTCGGCCACGGTGACCGCCTCCACGCGCTCGCGCCCGTGTATGGCGGTAACGGTATGGTTGAATTTAAGCGGTATGCCGTTGTCCACCAGGCACTGCACGATGTTTCGGTTCAGCCCGCTGGAGTAGGGCATCAGCTCGGCCACCAGTTCCACCTTGGCGCCTTCCCAGGTCATGCGCCGGGCCATAATCAGCCCGATATCGCCCGAGCCCAGCACCACCACGCGCCGTCCGGGCAAAAATCCTTCCATATTAACCAGCCGCTGGGCGCAACCCGCGGTATACACGCCCGCCGGGCGCGTGCCGGGAATATTGAGCGCGCCGCGCGTGCGTTCGCGGCAGCCCATCGCCAGCACGACCGCCCTGGCCGAAATTTCCGTCAGCCCGCGCTGCGCCGACACGGCCAGCACGCGCTTATCGGGCGATATTTCCAGCACCATGGTATCCAGCCACACCTCTATGCCGCTGCCGTCCAGCCGGTCGATAAACCGCTGCGCGTATTCCGGGCCGGTCAGCTCCTCGCCAAAGTAGTGCAGCCCAAAGCCGTTGTGGATGCATTGCTGCAATATGCCGCCCAGCGCCTTATCGCGCTCCAAAATCAATATTTTCGCCTGGGGCGAACTTTCGCGCGCCGCCAGCGCGGCCGCGAGCCCGGCCGGGCCGCCGCCGATGACCGCAATATCCACCGCGTAGGTATTTTCCATGCTCAAGCCTCTCCTTCCCCGCCCTGCTTTTCCACCAGGTAGGATTTGCCGCCGAATTTGGTCAGCTTATCCATGCTTACGCCCAGTTCGCGCGAGAGAATTTCCATCACGCGCGGGCCGCAAAAGCCGCCCTGGCAGCGGCCCATACCCGCGCGCGTGCGGCGCTTGACGCCGTCCAGCGAGCGCGCGCCGCGCCGGATGGCCTCCACGATTTCGGCCTCGGTGATGGTTTCGCACCGGCAGATGACCCGCCCATAGAGCGGGTTGCGCGCGATGGCCTCGCGCCGCTGCTGCGCGTCCATATGCCGGAACTCGGCAATGGGCTTGCGGATGGGATTGGCGTCGGGCCTAACCGCGGTATCCAGGCCCGCCTGCCCAACCATGCGCGCGATTTCCTCGGCAATGGCCGGGGCGCTGGTCAGCCCGGGCGAACAGATGCCCGCCGCGTGGATCAGGCGCGGCTCGCGCGCCGAGGGGCCCAGTATGAAATCCCCGGTCGAGGGCTGGGCGCGCACGCCCGCAAAGGAGGTGATCACCGCGCGCAGGTTAAGCGTGGGCACCGAGCGCAGTGAAAGCCGCGTCAATTCCTCAATGCCCCTGGGGGTAACCGAGGTATCTTCCTTATCCTGCTGGTCGACGGCGGTCGGGCCGGCAAAGGCGTTGCCGTCCACCGTAGGCGAGACCAGCACGCCCTTGCCCAAGACCGAGGGCGTCTGGAAAACGACCGTCTTTATCTGGGCCGCGCTGCGGTCCAGCAACATGTATTCGCCCTTGCGGGGACGGATGGAAAAGCTATCGTCGCCCACCATGCGCGCCACTTCGTCCGCGTACACGCCGGCGGCGTTGACCGCCACGCGCGCGCGTATCTCGCGCCCGCCCGCAACGATGCGCAGCGCGCCGTCTTCGCGCGAAATGGCGCTTACCGGCGCGTCCATAATCCATTCGCAGCCGTTATCGCGCGCGTTTTCCGCACAGGCGATGGTCATCTGGTAAGGGCAGGTAATGCCGGCCGTACCCGCAAACAGCGCGCGGGTTACCTGGCCGCTGAGCGTGGGCTCCATTTGGCGCGCTTCGTCGCCCGAAATAATCCGCATCTGCGGCACGCCGTTTTCCACGCCGCGCTGGTACAGCTTTTTAAGTTCGGCCTCCTCGTCTTCGTTAAAGGCGATGACCAGCGAGCCCACCCGCTCAAGCGGAACGCCCAGTTCGCCGCACCACTTTGTGTACATCGCGTTGCCCTGCACGTTCATCTTCGCCTCTACCGAGCCCACCGGACAGTCGTACCCGGCATGGACAATGGCGCTGTTGGCCCGCGACGCGCCCATGGCCACATCCTCTTTGGCGTCTATCAGCGCCACGCGCAGCGCGCTAAGCGACAGCCTGCGCGCGATGGCGCAGCCCGTGACGCCCGCGCCGATTACCGCAACGTCAAACATAGCCTCCCCCATGGTAACACTCCTCTCAAGCTGGCAAGCATAAAAAAGCCGCGACAACCACGCCCGATTCACGGACGGTTGCCCCGGCTTCTCTAAAAACTCTCTGCCTTGACGCATACAGTATAACATTTTTGCGCGCATTTTGTCAATCGCGCGCGAAAATTATGCCTTAAAACGCTACCCGCTTCCCGCAAATATAAAATGGGCGTTGCGCCCCGTTTACAAGCGCCTGTCGCTGTGATAATATGGGATTAATAGGCAACTTGTGGATTGGGGGATTACACATGGCGCGGATAATCGGCGTGATCCAGACGGTTTTACCCGTATTGCTGGTGCTGTGTATCGGCATGCTTTGCCGGGGAAAGGGGATTCTTTCGCGCGAGGGCGTAAACGCGTTAAAGCGCGTGGCGGTGGACATTACGCTGCCCGCCGTGCTGCTCGAGGCCTTTGCCACGGCCGATTACGGCGCGCGCAGCGTGGCCGTGCCGCTACTAATGTACGCCGTCTGCATACTGGGCTTTTTCCTGGGCAAGGCGGCCAACCGCTTTATGCGCCTGCCGTCCCGGTTTACGCCCTTTCTGACCACCGGCTTTGAGGCGGGCATGCTGGGCTATACGCTATTTACCATGCTCTACGGCGCGCAGCACGTGGCCAATTTCGCCCTGGTGGATCTGGGCCAGGTGCTGTTTGTGTTTACGCTGTACAAGGCGCTGCTTAAAAAGGATACCACGGCTCCGGGCGCGCAGGGAAGCCTCGTGCGCGAAATGCTTACCTCGCCCATCATTATTTCTATCGTCGTGGGCGTGGCGCTGGGCGCCACAGGGCTTTACCGCGCGCTGATTCCCAGCGGGATAAGCGCGCTGTTCGACGCCAGCGTCGGCTTTATCTCCGCTCCGACGAGCGTGCTTATCTTAATAAGCGTGGGGTACGATTTGTGCTTTAGCCAGATTCGCTGGCGCGAAACCTTTAAGATGACCGCCACGCGGCTTGTAATCATGCTGCTGCTTATGGGCGCGACCATGGGCGCGGTGTGGGCGCTGTTTGGAAAGGACATGATGCTGATTAAGGCGATCGCGGTCATGTTCATCCTGCCGCCGCCCTTTGTGTTGCCCGTGTTTGCCGACGACAGCGAACACCGGGCCTATATTTCCTCGGTGCTGTCCTTTTCCACGCTGGTTGCCATCGCGCTGTTCGCCGTGCTTGCCGCCATCGGCTGAAACGCGCGGCCGCTCAATTTGGGCGCTAAAAGCCCGTCGGGGCGGGAAAAAAAGGTTGACGCGGTTAAGCGCAAACAGTATAATAATATATTGTATAAAATCATGACGGATATGGTTGCGTCCATACCGGCGCCGCCATAACGGGGAGGACAGGGTTGAATGAAGGCTAAAAAGAGCGTGATTATCCTATGCGCAACCGTGGTGCTGATTGTTCTGGTTTCGGCGCTTGCGCTAAACGGGTTGCAGATTGGCAAGTACATCTTCATGCCCGTGGCGGATAAAATCAGTCTGGGCCTGGATCTGCGCGGCGGCGTATACGCCGTGTACGTGGCCGAGAACACCGATCAGGAAAATTTTGATTCGCTGCTCAGCGGCACCATATCGGTGCTGCGCAACCGCCTGACCGCGCAGGGGTATACCGAGGCTACCGTTACCCAGCAGGGCAGCAACCGCATTCGCGTTGAAATCCCCGACGTGTCCGATCCGAACGAAATTCTCGATATCATCGGCACGCCCGCCCATCTGGAGTTTATCGGCCCGGACGGCAACGTGGTAATCGAGGGCAAGGATATCAAGCTTGCCCAGGCCGGTTTTGACAGCACCAATCAGCCGGTCGTTCAGTTTGAGTTAAACGATTCGGGCAAGCAGGCCTTTGCCGAGGCGACGGCCAACAGCATCGGCCAGGTGATCAGCATCGAGCTGGACGGCACGGTCATTTCCGCGCCCACTGTGCAATCGGCCATTTCGGACGGCGCGGGCCACATTACCGGCATGGCTTCCATTGAGGACGCCGCGAACCTGGCCATGCTGATTACCTCCGGCGCGCTGCCGCTGGACATTACGCAGGACGAAGTGTCGGCCGTTTCGGCCACGCTGGGCGTGGAAGCGCTGGACAGCTCGCTTAAGGCCGGCGTCATCGGCCTGATCCTGGTCGTGCTGTTTATGCTGGTCATGTACCGCCTGCCCGGGCTGGTGGCGGATTTGGCGCTTTGCATTTACATTTTGATCGTATTCTACGCGCTGGCGCTGGTGCCGGGCGTGCAGCTGACGCTGCCGGGCATCGCGGGCATCCTGCTGGGCATCGGCATGGCGGTGGACGCCAACGTAATCATATTCGAGCGCTTCCGCGAGGAACTCCGCGCAGGCCGCTCGGCGGAGTCGGCGGTGCATCGTGGCTTTAAAAACGCGCTCAGCGCGGTTATCGATTCCAACGTGACCACCATCATCGCGGCGCTGGTGTTGATGTATTTCGGTACCGGCCCCATCAAGGGTTTCGCCATCACCCTTTTGATCGGCGTCATCGTGTCGATGTTCAGCGCGGTGTTTGTCACGCGCTTCCTGCTTAAACAACTCATTCGCATTGGCGTCAATCACCCGGCGTTGCTGAGCCGGTAAGGGGGTAAAGCAATGGAAAACAAACGGATTTTTACCGGCCATACGCGTATCTTCGCGTTGATTTCGGTGGCCATTATGGTTGTCGCGCTGATTATGTCGCTGTGCGGCGCCGGCATGAATATGGGTATTGATTTTACCGGCGGCTCTTTGCTCAAATACGACGTGGGCGAAGGTTTTGACGTGGCGGTCGTGGAAGAGGCGCTCAAGGCGCAGGGCATCAATGAATATCAGGTGGCCAAGACCGGTACGGACGAGCCGCAGACCGGCCTGGAAATCCGCGTAAGGCTGATGGAAGACAGCGACGAATTGCGCGCCAATCTGGAAGATAGCCTGGTTGAGAGTTATCCCAACCTCACCTTTGTGGAAATTGACTTCGTAGGCGCCGTATCCGGCCAGGACCTGATCGCCAACGCCGTCAAGTCCATGCTGATCGTGTTCGCGTGCCTGCTGATCTATATCGCCATACGGTTTGACTTCTATTCCGGCCTGGCCGCGCTGATCGCGCTGGTACACGACGTGCTGATTATGGTTTCCTTCATGGTATTTTTCCGCTCGGTTTACCAGGTCAATTCCTCGTTTATCGCGGCGCTGTTGACCATTGTGGGTTACTCGATCAACAACACGATCGTCATTTTTGACCGGATCCGCGAAAACGCCAAAATCGAGCCCTATCGCTCGGGCAGCCGCAAGCAGATTGTGGAAGATTCCGTCGCCTCTACCCTGTCGCGCACCATTAACACCACGCTCACTACCCTGTTTACGCTGGTTACCCTGTACATCATGGGCGTCGTCTCCATCCGGGAATTTGCCTTCCCGCTGGTGGTTGGCATGCTGGCCGGCACGTATTCTTCCGTGCTGCTCAGCAGCCAGTTGTGGGCCTACTGGATCGACAACGACACCTTTGGTAAAATCCGCGCCATATTTAAAAAGAAGGCGAAGGCGTAAGCCCGCCGCGTTGACAGAATTAGGAATTGGGCCAGCCCAATTCCTAATTCTTATTATTTAACCAAATCCATCGGAGGTATGGCGGATGCTGAAGCTGAACCGGCGCGCGGGCGCGCACTGCGGCGCGTTTGAATGCCCGGAAGAGATGCCTCGGGCGCTTTACGAACTTTTGTGCGCGCGCGGCGTGCAAAGCGCGCAGGAGGCGCTGGATTTTCTTTCGCCCGGGCGCGCGCAGCTGCGCGACCCGTTCGCCCTGCGCGGCATGCGCCAGGCCGCCGGCGCCATTAAGGACTGCATCGGCGCGGGGCAACCCATTTGCGTGTTTG
>CAWVLE010000063.1:0-10539 GCA_963929805.1 uncultured Eubacteriales bacterium
TGGGATCCCAATACGCGCGGCTGCCTTGTGGGATTCACGCTTTACCATGACCGGCGGCATGTGGCGCGCGCGGTGTTTGAAGGGGTGGCCATGTCGCTTAATATGGTGGTGGAAATTATGCGCGAATGCGGCGCGCCGGTTAAATCCATTATGTTGACCGGCGGCGGCGCGCGCAGCGGACTATGGCCCGATATCTTTGCCAGCGTGTTTGGCCTGACCGCGCGGGTACATCACGCGCCGGGCGAGGGCACGTCCCTGGGCGCGGCGATTACCGCGGGCGTGGGCATAAAGCTGTTTGACGACTATGAACAGGCGTCGCAGATCGTGCGCGCGCGATCCGTGCATTTGGTAAATCCCGCGTGGGAGGCGCGCTACAAACAGGTGTTTGGCATTTATAAGGGGATCTACGACCGGCTCAAGCCGATCTTTGACGGCATTGCGCGCGACTTATAAGGAGAATGCATGAAGCGAACCATTGACGATCCACAGGGCTATATCGACCGGCTCAGAGGCATGTACGTGGAACTGTTCCGCACCGCGCACGCCATTGTGGGCAATCTGGAGTTGGCGGAATACGTGCTCAAGCGGGCGATATTCGAAGCCTATCTGCGCAGAAACGAATGGCGCGAACGCATGGGTTTTCACGAAGGCCTGTCGCAGACCGTACGCATGGTGGCAATAAACGAATTGCAGGCCATACGCGGTGTGGGGGATTTTGAGTTTGACTGGACGATGGACGCGCTGTGCGGCGGCCAACTGGCCCAGGACGCGCTGTGCGCGCGGCTGACGCGCGAAAACGAGCGCACACAGCGCATAACGGTGCTTTATTACGGCTGTAATTTGCGCGTGGCGCAGATCGCCCAGGTGATGCGGCTCAAGCCCGCCCTGGTTCGCGACGAACTGACCCGGTTGCGCACGCGCCTGTCGCGCGGTGGAAAATGGCGCGCGCAGGGCCGTCACGCGCTGGAAAGCGCGCTGGAGACGCTGGCGGCGCAAATGCTCAATCAGCCGGGCGAGGAAGTGCCGGATGCGGGCCAGGTATACCGCGCCTTTGAACGCGACGCGGCGGGCTCGCCCCGCGCGCGGCGCTCGGCGGGGAGAATTGTTGCGGCCGTGCTGTGCGTGCTGGGCGCGCTGTGCTGCGCGGCGCTATTTTGGCTGGTGGCGGTCATGTTTGAGCCCGGCACGGGCGAAAGCAGAGACCTTTACCAGCAGCACAGCGCGATTGAGCAAAGCGCCGAGCCGTAAAATGCACAGATCAATAACCTTGTTTCAATGTATTTTTTATTTGACAAAATGCGTCGAAAACTGGTATACTTGCAAAAATCACCCGCCCTTTTAGTCGGGCGGAGGCGTACTGAACAGCGGTGTATTTGAAGGGATGATGAGTGTATGTTGGGAACGATACGCGAGGGGTTGACCTTTGACGATGTGCTGCTGGTGCCGCAAAAGAGCGAAGTAATTCCAAAAGACGTGGATCTTTCGGTTACGCTGTGCGAAGGGCTTAACCTGAACATTCCGCTTTTGAGCGCAGCCATGGATACTGTAACCGATTCGCGGCTGGCAATCGCCATCGCGCGCGAAGGCGGAATGGGCGTTATCCATAAAAACATGTCCATTGAAGCCCAGGCGGGCCACGTGGACAAGGTAAAACGGTCGGAAAACGGCGTAATCGCCGATCCGTTTTTCCTCTCGCCCGAACACCTGATTTCCGACGCGCTTAAACTTATGGAGCGCTACCGGATTTCGGGCGTTCCCATTACCCGGGATGGGAAACTGGTGGGCATACTGACCAACCGCGATCTGCGATTTGAGACCGATTTTTCCCGCCCGATCAGCGAGGTGATGACCAGCAAAAACCTGGTTACCGCGCCTGAGGGCACTACGCTGGAGGAGGCCAAGAAAATCCTGGCCAATCACCGGATCGAAAAACTGCCGCTGGTGGACGAACACTTTAACCTGCGCGGACTGATTACCATTAAGGACATTGAAAAGGCGACCAAATACCCCAATTCCGCGAAAGACGCGAACGGGCGCTTGCTGTGCGCCGCGGCCGTTGGCGTAACCCGCGATACGCTCGAACGCGTGCAGGCGCTGGTCGCGGCCAAGGTAGACGCCATTACGCTGGATACGGCGCACGGCCATTCGCGCGGCGTATTGGAAATGGTCACGCGCGTCAAGGCGCATTTCCCCAGCCTGAAGGTGATCGCCGGCAACGTGGCCACCGCCGGGGCGACGCGCGATTTGATCGAGGCGGGCGCCGACGTGGTGAAGGTAGGCATCGGGCCGGGCTCCATCTGCACCACGCGCGTGGTGGCCGGTATCGGCGTTCCCCAGATTACCGCCATCGCCGATTGCGCCGAGGAAGCCGATAAATTGGGCAAGCGGATTATCGCCGACGGCGGCATCAAGTATTCGGGCGATTTGACCAAGGCGATTGCCGCGGGCGCGACCGCGATTATGATCGGCAGCCTGTTCGCGGGCACCGACGAAAGCCCCGGAGCGATGGAAATCTATCAGGGACGTTCCTTTAAGGTCTATCGCGGCATGGGCTCTCTGGCCGCCATGGCCGAAGGCAGCAAGGACCGCTACTTCCAGGAGGACGCCAAAAAACTGGTGCCCGAAGGCGTGGAAGGCCGCGTGCCATACAAGGGCGCGCTGTCTGAAACCATCTTCCAGATGATGGGCGGCCTGCGCTCGGGCATGGGCTACTGCGGCACCCCCACGATAGAAGACCTGCGCCAGCGCGGACAGTTTATTCGCATTACCTCGGCCGGCCTGACCGAGAGCCATCCCCACGATATCAATATTACAAAAGAAGCGCCTAACTATTCGGTATCGAGCCGCTAAATGCCCGCGCGCCTGGCAAAGCGCGCAAAACCACACCCCAAACCCCGCCGTACATTATGTCGGCGGGGTTAAATTTTGCATTTTTAGGGAAATATATTTCAAAATAGTTACAAAAATTCCCATTATATGATATAATTAATGCAGCCTAATTACAAATCAAGCTTTTGGCTGAAATATATAAGCTGAATGGATAAGAGCGAGGTTGCAGATATGAAACAAAGCAAAAGGGTAATTTTTGTCGTGGCGCTGTGCTGCGCGATGATTTTCGCCCTGGGCGTAGTAAACGCGCAGGCTGAGGAAGCGGCAAAGGTAGAAAAGATTGCCTTCCCGGCTTCCAAGCTGACGCTGGGGTTGGACGCCGGTTTTAACGACACGGCAAGCCTTGCGCTTTCCATCAAGCCGGAGGGCGTGCAAACGCAGATTACCTACGCCAGCAGCAACGCCAGGGTGGCCAGCGTGGACGAATACGGCGTTGTGACCGCGCATATCCAGGGCAGCGCCATCATAACGGCCAGCACGGCCGACGGCCATCGCGCGCGCTGTACGGTAACGGTAAAAAAGGTCGTGCCGGTAGAATCGGTAAAGCTGAGCGCCTCGCAAAAGACGCTGTACGTAGGCTCGGACGGCGCGGTGGACACCCTTCAGCTGGAATCGGCCATTTATCCCTCGACCGCGCAGGCAAATAAGTCAAACGCAAAATCCGCGCGTTGGCAGAGCAGTAATACCAGGGTGGCGCGGGTGGATCAGGAGGGCCTGGTCACGCCGGTCAAGGCGGGCACTTGCACCATTCGCTATCAGGTGCGCGACGGGAGCAAGACGAAACAGGCGACCTGCCGCATTACGGTAAAATCGGTCGCGCCTAAGTCGGTTACGCTCAGCCAGGATACGGCCTCCATTATGGTGGGCTCGAGCGTGCAGCTAAGCGCGAGCGTGTTGCCCGAAAACGCGCTGGGCAGCAAGGTTACCTGGAAAAGCAGCAACGCCAAGGTGGCCAGCGTAAGCGCGAACGGCCTGGTGTCCGCGAAAGCGCCGGGCACGGCCAAGATCGTGTGTACAACCGCCTCGGGAAAGTGCAAGGCGGTTTGCCAGGTAACGGTGGGCTACGAATTTACCGGCGTTAAGTACCGCCTTTTTGCCGTGGGCAATTCGGCCTATCAGGGCGACGGAAAGCTGCCCGGATGCAAAAACGACCTTGCGGTCATCCGCCGCGCCTATCAAAACGCCAGCTTTTCGGGCGAACCGTGCCGGGTATACGCCAAGGAAAATTTGACTGGGGCGCAGATACGCAAACTGCTGTCGGCCATGTCCACCCAATACTCAATTACCGAAAACGACGTGACGGTGTTCTATTACAGCGGGCACGGCATGGAGGGCGAAGGCTACAACGGCGCGCTGTGCGGCGTCAATTGGGATCTGGTAACCGTGGACGAAGTGCAAAAATTGCTCGACCGGGTGCCGGGTAAGGTAATCGTAATACTGGATTGCTGCCTGTCGGGGCAGTATATTTCCTCCAAATCCGCTGCGACAGGCGACGCCGCCGCCTTTGCAAGCGGCGTAATTAACGCCTTTTCTAAATCTACCGCCACCAATTACAACGCGCGCGCGCTGACCGATTCGGCCAATAAATCCAAATATAAAATTATTACCGCCTGCGCGCCGCGCGAGTATTCCTACATAAGCGAAGAGCGGAACAACAGTATGAGCGTGTTTACCGATTATGTGGCCCTGGCCATGGGCGAGGATCTGAACGCGGGCGGCCTGCTTAAGATGAAGGGCGACGCGAACGGCGACAGCGTGGTAACCCTGCACGAGCTATATACCTATGTAAACGCCAAGGTGAGAAGCTATGTAAAGCGCAATCCGGCCTATAAGCAGACCACCATGGTGTGGCCGCAAAACGACAACTTCGCGGTAATTGCGCGCAATTGACGGCGCCTGGGATTAAAAAATCAGGAAGAACGCGCAAATACGCCCCGAAAGGACGCGCGCCTGGTTTACATCGCGTGCCATATATGGTATGATATAGTTGATTTCTTATAATCATCCATACGGATGTGGAGGAGGGAAAAAGAGATGAACAAGTCAGCGGCCGGACGTTTTTTGCCGGCAATTTTCCTAGCGTTGCTAATGGTGTTTGCCATGTGCGCCTCGTGCCCGGCTTTGGCTGAGGAAACGCCTGAGGCCCCCGAGGTGTCCAGGTTTATTCTGAACAAAAGCACGATGACTTTGGGCAAGGTTGAAGGTCATAATAACACCATTACCCTGTCGGTTTATAAGGTTGCGCCCAGCACGATCGATCCGAGCACGGTCAGCGTAACGTTTGCTTCCAGCAACGAAAACGTGGCTGTGGTAGACCCGGCCACGGGCCTGGTGACGGCCGTCAATCCGGGCAAGGCGATCATTACGGCCACCACGCCCAACGGCAAGCGCGCGCGCTGCACGATTACCGTAAGAAGCCGCATCGCGCCCACCAAGATCACCATGAGCAAAAAATCCGCCACGATTTACGTAGGCAGCGAGGGCGACATAACCGATCTTACGCTGGCGGCGAAGATTACGCCTGCCATAGCGGATGTCAATGCGCCGCAGAATGCCGATCAGATCCGCTGGCGCAGCAGCAAAACCAGCGTGGTAACCGTGGATGAAAACGGCAAATTGACCGCCGTCAAGCCGGGCACCGCGACGGTATATTGCTATCTGTCGGACGGCAGCAAGAAAAAGGCCTCTACCAAGGTGACCGTAAAGGGCCAGCCGGTGAGCAAGGTATCCTTTGAGGAGACCACCGTAAGCGTAGACGTGGGCATTCCCTATACGCTTGCGCCCACGGTTGAACCCGCTACCGCCTACAACAAAACCCTTAAGTGGAAATCCAGCAAAACTTCGGTAGCTACCGTGTCGTCCAGCGGCGTGGTAACCGGCAAGGCGCCCGGCACCGCCACCATTACCTGCACGGCCGCCAGCGGAAAAAAGGCCTCTATTAAGGTGACCGTAGGCTATGGCAGCGAGCGCACCGATTACCACTTCTACGCGATCGGAAACAGCAACTATGTCAACGATCCCGACGCGCAGCCCAACGGCGTAAACGACGCTGCGATGATGCAGAAGCTGTTTAACGAGGCTACCTATTCCGGACGCAAAGTCGCCACCTCGCGCCTGGCGCTGGACGCCAACGCGCAGGGAATTACCGCGCTGCTTCAGGAAATGGCGTCCAATGCCGATATCACGGAGGACGACGTGACCGTGTTCTACTACAGCGGCTACGGAAAGGTAAACGGAACCGCCGAAGAGCTTGGCGCGCTGTGCGGCGTAAACTACAACGGCGGCAGCGAGGATATCGTTACCATCGACCAGGTGCAAAGCTATCTGGACCAGGTGCCCGGCCGCGTCGTAGTGATCGTGGACAGCCATATGTCCGGACGGTTTATCCGCGAGAAGTCCGCGGGCGCGGTTTCGCAAAGCGATCTGACCAACATCAACAACCGGATCATCTCCGCATTTGCCACCAGCACGGCCACCAATTACAACGCCAAGGCGCTTACCGGGTCGACCGTGAAGAGCAAATACAAGATTATCACCTCCACCGCCTATAACAAGGTTGGCTACTCCGCCTCCATTGGCGAAAAGGTACACGGCCTGTTCTCCACGTATTTTGCCGACGGCTGCGGCTGGAGCGTGGTAAGCGACCGCTGGGGCCTGTCGATCAAGGCCGATACCGACCGCGCCGACAAGGTGTTGACCGTGAAGGAACTTTACGCCTACACCAAAAAGAATGTGGTCAAGGCCGCGGCTAACAGCAATGTCAGTCAGGTGGTTCAGGCCTGGCCGACCACTGATAAGATGGCGGTTATCTCCTTTACCTGACCCGGCTAATGGACGGACTTAGCCGGCGTGTAAAATCGATCTGTGCCGGCCGCTCAAACGAGCGGCCGGCATTTTTGTTTTGGATCATTTTTCCTTGGCATCTTCGTTTTCCCTTTAGAAGCTGTCGGGTGGAGCGTTTTCCCCCATTAGCTCCCCCTTTGCCCTTGGGGGCTGTCGCCGCAGCGCTTATCTCCCTTGGCTCCCCCTTAACCGCCCGTCGGCTCGCCTACGGCGGCCGCCGGGTACGCATCGTCGATTTTTCAAATCGCCTCGCTAGTCGGCCTGCGGCCTCCCTTAGGGGGAGCTGTCGAGCAAAGCGAGACTGAGAGGGGGACCTGGCGGGCAAAGACATTAAGCGGGGAGGCAAGGGGAGGACGCCGTCGTGCCGTGGGCCTTCTCTTTTGGGGAAGGGAATCTTTTATCTCCAGTATCCGTCTCCGCGCAGGCGGCGTATGGGGGGAAAAGCCCCGGGCACAAAAAAGCAAATCCGCCCGCGCTTTATGCCGGACGGATTTGCGAGATTCGATAAACCCAACGGTTATCTTTTGCGCAGGCGCATAATCAAACCAATGACCAGGGCCAACGCGGGCAGCATGAACAACAGGATAACCAGAGGCGTAGTAGAGGCGCTGACAATGGACAGCGGCTCGGTTTCCAGACTGGGAACCGGCGCGGCCGCAACCGAATCCACTGTGCCGCACAGCCATTGCACCGCGCTTAAGAAAAATTCGCTGTTGGCGCCGCCGATGTTTTGATCGATTTCCTCGTTGATCATATCCGTGCTGGCGATCCACACCACGCGCGTGGTATCCGTGCTGGCGGCTACCGCCAATGAAAACGGGCCGGGCAAATCGCCCTCATCGCGCTCCAGGGATGAATACTGGGAATCGTTAAGCTTGACATAGGCGTCGGTAGAGGTTTCAAGCAATGTATCCACCAAAAGGCCTTCGCGCAGTTCGCCAATGGTAATCGCGTGGGACAGAGGCATGGATACGTAAATTTCGTTTTCGATCAGCGATTGCGTGATTTCGTGGTCCAGCAAATCGGGCAACAAATACTGCTGATAGCCGTTAATCGCGTGATCGATATCGCCCTCCAGAACCACGCCGTTCACGCCGGTCATACTGTAGGCGGCGGTAACCACATTCAGGTTTTCCAGCGCGCCGTGCTGATAGTCGGTCAACAACAGCAACTTTCCGCCGTCTTCCAGATAGTGGCTTAAATTGGCGGCCTCCTCGCTGGTCAGATCCTGCTGCGGGCCGAGCAGCAATACGGCGCTGGCATCCGGCGGTACTTCTTCGGAAAGATCCAGCGGCAGCACCTCGGCGTTGGCATCGACGAGCGCTTCGTTAAGCGAGGCGCTTACCTTGGATTCGCCGTGATTGGTGGGCGCGTACAGGCGAATCAGGTCGTCGCGCGTGACGTATTCCAGCGCTTTGACCAGCTGGTCCTGCGCGGCAAATCCCAAATCGCTCTTAACGCCGCTGGTAAGATAGCTGGCCTGATAGATTTGCTCGTAATCCACCACCACGCTGCGCCGGCTGCTGGCGACAATCAACGAATTGGCAGCGGGCGTCTGGTCGGTATAGCGCGCAATCTGGCTGCCGTCCAGCGTTGGAGACAGCCGCGCGTAATGTATATCCGGCGACGCGGCCGAAAGCTTGCTCAGTAAGCCGTCCAGCCAGACGTCTTCTTCGCCGCTCGAGGCCACGAGATAAATGTTTACCGGAGAGGTCAGGCGATTGACGGCCTCAAGCGTTTCGGCGCTGGGCGTAATCAACTGAGCGCTTGTGGCGTCGATGGTGCGGTAGGCGCCGGGTATAAGCGAAAAGAGTATGTTGGCGAGCAATACTACCACGATTAACAATACCGCCAGAATACAGGGATGCTTTCTCATCGGGCAGCCCCCTTTCCCAACGCGCCGCGCCCATGCGCGGCTATCAACGCGGCAATGGCGGCGAGCAGCGCCGACATGGTTAGATTATAAAACATGCTGGTAAGGTCAACGACGCAGCCCGACGCGTAGGCGAGGCGCGCAAACGGCGCGACATAAAGCAGCCATTCCGACAAAGCCGGCAAGGCGGAATTTTCCAGCAGCGCGGCAAACCAGGGCAAATAGTATAGCCCCACACATACCGCAAATGTGATGAGCGCGCTCACCAGCCGTCCAAACCCCAACGCGCTGACCAATAGGCCCAGCGCGATGAGCATCATGCCCAGGAAAAACAGTTGGCCGATTGCGCACAGGGACCCCAACAAGGGCACCGTGCCGAACAGCGCCAGCGCCAGCGGGTACAGGCACATCAACAGGCAGGCAACCAGGTGTATAACCACAAAGGTGAAATACTTGCCCAGCGTCACGCGCATAAGGCCCATGGGCAGGGAAAGCAACAGCCTGCGCGCGCCCGTGCGGCGCTCCAGGGCAAACGCGTCGCAGGTGAGCAGGGGAACGCCCACGATGAGGCTCAGCGCGATATAGCTGATCCACTGGGCATAATTTCCGCTTAAATTCAATACGCAGCCGATACACGCGGCCAGCGCGCCGAACAAAAGTAGCAGCGCTATATAGCCCCAACCGAGCATGGAGCCAAACGCGGCGCGCAATTCACGCGCAGTCATTGTCCGCATAGGCTATGCCTCCTTGTCGGGCAACAGGGAATCGGTGGTAAGGCGGCGCAGCACATCGTCCAGCGGCGCGCAAACCGGCTCCATGCGCAAAATGGGCAGCTTTTTTTCGCAAAGCGCGTAGAACAGCGCCTCGCGCATATCCGCGCCGGGCTGGCCCAAAATGACGTCCTGCGCGCCCGGCTCCTCGCACGGGGCGACTGAATCGGGTTCAAACGCGCCCAGCGCCTCGCGGACCTGCGCGTTGGCGCCGCGCACGCGCACGCACAGCTTGCCCGTGTCGTAGCGCATGCGGTCAAGCTGCTCAGCCGCTCCGCTGGATACGATTCGCCCGCCGTCCAGCACGATTACACGGCTGGCAATAGAAAGCGCGTCCGAAAGATTATCGGTAGAAAACAGCACCGTGCGGCCCTCGCACAGTTTGGCAAGCAGCGCGCGCAGTTCGCATTTTTCCTTAGGGTCCATCTCCTGATCGCTTTGATCGATCAGCAGCACGGACGGATTGTGCAAAAGCGCCTGCGCGATGGATATGCGGCGCAGCGCCCAGGGCGCCAGCGTACGGATGGGCTTATCGGCCAGCGCGTCCAGACCGGTAATTTTGATCAGTTCGCTTGCGCGCTGCGTGCTTTCGCGGCTGCTCAATTCGCGGGCGTCGGCCACAAATTTCATGTAGGCGCGTATGGTCATATCCGGATAGACGGGGGGCTGACTGGGCGCATAGCCTACCTTCTGGCGATACAGGGCGGGGCTGTCCGCCAGGTTTACACCGTCCACCGATACCTGACCGCCGTCGGGCGCCATACAACCGCCCAATACGTCCATCAGGCTGGTTTTTCCGCAGCCGCGTACGCCGAGCAGCGCGGTTACAACGCCCGTCTGGGCATGAAAGCTGACCGAATTGAGCAGCCGGACATGTGATTTAATTACAGTAAGCGCATTTGCCTCAATCAAAAATATCCCTTCCTTCCATTGTGAAGATATGGGCGCTCTTGGGGCGGGCCGCGACGGCCGCGCATACGCCGCCCGGGGATCGCGTTTTATTTATAATAAAACATGAGTGTTGTCAATATATGAGAAAACCATGAACAAATTGTGGACATCTGCGTCCGCAACAGGAAAGAGCGCCGGTTCGCGGCGCGAGTTACCTAAAAACGCCCCGGCGGAGCGGTCAGGCCGGGGCGTAAAGCGATTTACATTACAATT
>CAWVLE010000064.1:0-8801 GCA_963929805.1 uncultured Eubacteriales bacterium
GCGGGCACGCCCACGACCAGGCCGATCACCGTGGCGCACAGCGCGGCGCCCGCCCCGGCAAGCGCCAGGCCGATCAAAAGCGAAAGCGCGCGGCCCAGCGCGCCCAGCACAAGGGCGGTCAGGCCGCTTACCAGCGCCAGCGCGCAGGCAAAAGCCGTGCCCAGTATTTTAAACGGCAAAAGCAAAAGTTCCATTTAGACCCCTCCTCATGGAAAAATTATACCATCCGCGGCCGCGCGATACCAAAAGAGGGCGATTAGAATTTTCTAATCCCTTTCTAAGAAAGGTGCGCGGCCGGGTGAAAATAACGCATTAATTCTTGACAAATCAATTGACAAGCCGCCGCTTTTTTGCTATCCTCAATACAAATACGATAGAGGCGCAGCGGCATTAGTAACCGGGGGAGAAGGCGTTCTGGGAACCCGGCGAAAGGGGAAGCTGCCGAAGTGGCAAAATAGGCGTATTTTACCACTGGTTGCAGCGCGAAAAGCGTTGTAACTCCTGTGTGCGGGCATCCGTCATATAGAGGAGCTATCGGCGACGCTTTTAAATAAAAGGTTGCATCGATAGCGGGATGCAGCCTGTTTTATTTGCGCGCAGCTCCATCGGTATATTAAAGGAGGGGGACCCATGAGAAAACTGCTTGCGCTGATTCTGGCCGCGCTGCTGGCGCTGGCCGCGACGCCTGTCCTGGCGGAGGATGGGACCGGGGATGACAATACGCTGGTGCTGTTTTTGACGGAAGACCCGGAGACGCTGGACGTGCAGATGACCACCGATTCCTACACCGTGCCGCTGAACTGCTTTGACCGGCTGGTCGAGTGCGATACGGTGGACGGCGAAGCGGTGATCGTGCCCGGCCTGGCCTCTTCCTGGGAGACCAGCGACGACGGCCTGGTGTGGACTTTCCACCTGGTGGAAGGCGTAAAGTTCCACAACGGCGAAGAGCTGACCGCGGACGACGTGGTTTACACCGTAAACCGCATGATGGACCCGGACCAGCTGGCCAAGAACACCGACTTTTTCTACATGATCAAGGGCGCCCAGGCCTGCTATGAGGGCCAGGCCGATTCGGTTGAGGGCGTGGTGGCGCTGGACGATTACACCGTTCAGTTCACCCTGGAAAGCCCCTACGGCTCCTTCCTGGCCAACCTGGCCACCCCGGGCTGCTCCATTTACAACCGCGAGGCCACCGAGGCCGCGGGCGACCAGTTTGGCGTGGATCCTTCCCTGTGCGTGGGCACCGGCCCCTTCATCATGGAAAGCTGGACGCTGGGCAGCGAAGTGACCATGCGCGCCAACCCGGATTACTTCAAGGGCGCGCCCCAGTTGGACGGCGTCAAGCTGCTTATCGTGCCCGACGCGGACACCCAGCGCATGCTGTTTGAAAGCGGCCAGTCCGACGTGTTCAACTTTGACTATGCGCCCTCGCAGCTTGCCTATTTCAAAAACAACCCCGACTATGCCGATAACATCGTTTCCGGTCCGCGCGCCGGGCTGTACTACTACCTGTTTAACATGAACATCGAGCCGCTCAACGACGTGCGCGTGCGCAAGGCGCTGCAGATGGCCATCGACCGCCAGGCCATACTGGACGCGCTGTTTGACGGCGAGGGCGTGGTTGTCAATTCCTTCCTGCCCAGCGGCGTGTTGGGGCATAACCCGGACGCCACGGTAATCAACTACGATCCCGAAGGCGCCAAGGCGCTTTTGGCCGAGGCCGGCTATGCCGACGGCTTTGACATGGAACTGGCCCAGATGACCGACACGCCCAACACGCTTTCGGTAAACGAAATCGTGCAGGCCTACCTGGCGCAGATCGGCGTGAACGCCACCATCAAGCAGTATGACGACGCGTCCTACTACGCGGTGCGCGGCGAGGGCGAGCTGGGCAGCTACTTTAACGAGTGGTCCGCCGACTTTAACGACCCGGACAACTTCCTGTACACCTTCTTCTCGCTGAAAAACACCGTGGCGCGCTCGAGCAACTACAACAACGCCGAGGTCCAGCAGCAGCTGGAGGACGCGCGCACGATGACCGATCAGGACGCGCGCATCGCGCTGTATCAGCAGATCGACAACACCATCGTACACGAGGACGCGGCCGTGTTGCCCATTTTGCAGAAGAACCACCTGTTCTGCCTGTCCGACCGCGTGGAAGGCTTTAAGGTATCCTGGAACGGCTGGAGCGATATGAGCTTTTACTCCATCTCGCTTAAATAACGCCCCGCGTCCCGCTTTCGGGCGGATACAACCGGCAATTCGCCGCGCATTTGTCCCACCACAGGGGCCGGCCACCTGATAAACGCGCCGGGGGAGGAAATCCCCCGCGCGTTTGTTATGCGATTGGGCCGGCCGCGCGGGCGTGAATATACGGAGGTCAGGCATGGCAAAGTACATCCTAAGGCGCGTATTGATATCGATCCCGGTGCTGCTGGGCATGGTGTTTGTGGTGTTTTTCATGCTCAACATCGTGGCGGGCGACCCGGTTACCGTAATGATGAAGGAACGGGTAAAGCCCGACGTAATTGAAAACCTGCGAAAAAGCATGCACCTGGACGATCCCTTCCTGGTGCGCTTCGGCCGTTATGTGTGGGACGCGCTGCATGGCGATCTGGGCGAATCGTATAAGCTTAAGCGCCAGGTGACCGACCTGATCGCGGGCGCTTTTCCCAACACGCTGCGCCTGGCCGTGTCGGCCGCGCTGTTTGCCTGGATTGTGGGCATCCCCATCGGCATTATATCCGCCGTTAGAAAAAATACCATAATCGACCACCTGTTTATGGGCTTTTCGCTCTTTGGCGTGTCGATGCCCGTTTTCTGGATCGGGCTTATTTTTCAAAACCTGTTTAAGGACATGCTGCCCATATCGGGCTACGGCTCGTGGCGGCAGATGATACTGCCCATGATCGTGCTGGGCTGGCAGTCGTCGGGCTCCATCGCCCGGCTCACCCGCTCCAACCTGCTGGAGGTGCTGAAAAACGACTATATCCGCACCGCCCGGGCCAAGGGGCTTATCTTTCCGCTGGTGGTTACGCGCCACGCATTTAAAAACGCGATTATGCCGGTAATTACCATGATGGCCATACAGCTGGCCAGCCTGCTGTCGGGCGCGGTCATTACCGAAACCATATTTTCCATACCGGGCGTGGGGCGGCTTTCGGTGGACGCCATCAACACGCGCGATATGCCGCTATTGCAGGGCACCGTTATTTTTACCGCCGCGCTGATCATACTGGGCAATCTGGTGGCCGACCTGCTGTACTCGGTGGCCGATCCCCGCATCCGCGTAGACTGACAAAGGAGGCGCATTGAGCAACATGCTTACCAAAAAAGACGACTTGACGCGCCGCATGTCGGCCGCGCCGGAAGAGGGAATCATCGACGCGCAGAGCCTGGGCCAGAGCCTTTTGGAAATGCTCAAGACCAACCGCGCCGCGCTGATCGGGCTGATTATCATCGTTATCATCGCGCTGTCGGCGCTGCTGGCGCCGGTCATCGCGCCCTATGACCCCACCGCCATCGATCTGACCAACCGCTTAAGCGGGCCCAGCCTGGCGCACCCGTTCGGCACGGACGAGATCGGGCGCGACGTGTTTACCCGCGTGATGTACGGCGGGCGCATATCGCTTATGATCGGGCTGGTGCCCTCGCTGATTTCGCTGACGGTGGGCGCCACGCTGGGGCTGATCGCGGGCTATTTCGGGGGCAAAACCGATTTTTGCATCATGCGGCTGGCCGACGTAATGCTGGCCTTCCCCTCGCTGCTGCTGGCCATGGTGATTATGTACATCATGGGCGCGCGGCTGATTAACCTGTTTATCGCGCTGTCCATCATCAACTGGGCGGGCACGGCGCGCGTGGTGCGCTCGCAGACGCTGGCGCTGCGCGAAAAGGAGTTTATCGAGGCGGCGCGCTCCATGGGCGTTAAGCGCTTTGCCATCATGGTGCGCCACATACTGCCCAACTGCCTGCCCAACCTGATCGTGCTGTTTACCCTGGATATCCCCGCGTCCATCCTGTCGGAGGCCAGCTTAAGCTTTCTGGGCGTGGGCGCGCAGCCGCCCGACGCCAGCTGGGGATTGATGGTAAGCCTGGGCAAGCAATATTCCTACAACTGCCCCTGGATGATACTGGCGCCCGGCCTGGCCGTGCTGGCCATCGTGCTGGCCTTTAACTTCCTGGGCGACGGGCTGCGCGACGCGATCGACCCTTACCTCAAGAATTAGGAGGCCTGAGCGAGATGAACGCAAACCCTGTAACCGAGCCGATGCTCTCGATCCGCGGCCTCAAAACCTGTTTTCACACCCGGCAGGGCCTGGCCACCGCGGTGGACGGC
The DNA here is from genome assembly GCA_963929805.1 of uncultured Eubacteriales bacterium. GTDB lineage: Bacteria > Bacillota > Clostridia > Christensenellales > Aristaeellaceae > CAWVLE01. The sequence goes on from CAWVLE010000064.1 coordinate 4,340, forward strand.
CTGGACATCGACATACCGCGCGCCACGACCGTAGGCCTGGTGGGCGAATCGGGCTGCGGCAAAAGCATGACCGCCATGTCGGTAATGGGCCTGGTGCCCGAACCCGGGCGCGTGGAGGCGGGCAGCATACTGTTTTCGGGCGAGGACCTGTTAAAGAAAAAAGGCGCCGAACTGCGCCGCATTACCGGAAACCGCATTTCCATGATCTTTCAGGAGCCCATGACCAGCTTAAACCCGGTTAAGACGGTGGGCTGGCAGGTGCGCGAGGCCATACTGCTGCACGAGCGCGTGTCGCGCGAACAGGCGCGCCGCCGCGTGCTGGATATCTTTGAGCAGGTGGGCATACCCGAGCCCGAGCGCCGCTACGGCTGCTATCCGCACCAGTTGTCGGGCGGGCTGCGCCAGCGCGTAATGATCGGCATGGCCATGGTGATGACGCCCGATCTTCTGATCGCGGACGAGCCCACCACCGCGCTGGACGTGACCATAGAGGCCCAGATTCTTCGTCTGATGGATCAGCTTAAGCGCGAAAAGGGCACCTCGATTTTGATGATTACCCACAACCTGGGCGTGGTGGCCGAGATATGCGACACGGTGTACGTGATGTACGCGGGCCAGGTGGTGGAGCAGGCCGACGTATACACGCTGTTTAAGCGGCCGCTGCACCCCTATACGCGCGGGCTGATCGCTTCGCTGCCGCGCATGGACGATAAAAACCAGCGCCGGCTGTCCAGCATACCGGGCATGGTGCCCAGCCTTACCCACATGCCTTCGGGCTGCCGCTTCAGCCCGCGCTGCGCGCAGGCGTGCGAGCGCTGCACGCGCGAGGCGCCCGGGCTTTACGCGCTGGACGGCGGCCAGTCTGTGCGCTGTTTTCTGTACGAGAAGGGAGGCGCGGTGTGATGGCGGACAATGCGCTGATGCGCGCCGAGCATCTGGTCAAGGAATTTCCGGTGCGCCGGGGCACGGTGCACGCGGTAAGCGACGTGAGCTTTTCGATTATGCCGGGCGAGACGCTGAGCGTGGTGGGCGAATCGGGCTGCGGCAAAAGCACGCTGGGCAGGGTGCTTTTGCGGCTGATCGAGCCCACGTCGGGCAGCGTGTTCTATCGCGGCGAGGATATTACCCGCCTAAAGGGCGAACCGCTGCGCGCCATCCGGCGCAAAATGCAGATGATCTTTCAGGACCCGTACGCCTCGCTGGACCCGCGCATGTCGGTGGGCCGCATCATTTCCGAGCCGCTTAATACCTACGCCATTGGCGCGGGCGCGGCCGAGCGCAGGGAAATGGTGCGCGCGCTGATGGAGCGGGTGGGCATCCGCCCCGAATACTACGGCCGCTACCCGCACCAGTTTTCCGGCGGCCAGCGCCAGCGCGTAGGCATCGCGCGCGCGCTCGCGCTGCGGCCCGAACTGATCGTGTGCGACGAGCCGGTTTCGGCGCTGGACGTGTCCATACAGGCCCAGATATTGAACCTGCTGGCCGATTTGCAGGAGGAAATGGGGCTTACCTATCTGTTTATTTCCCACGATTTAAGCGTGGTGCGCTTTATCTCCACACGGGTGTGCGTAATGTTCCTGGGCAAGATATGCGAACTGGGCCAGACCGGGCAGGTGTACGACGCGCCGCTGCACCCCTACACCCGCTTTCTGCTAAGCTCGGTGCCCAAGCCCGACCCCACGCTGCGCCACGCCCAGCGCGACATATTGCACGGCGAGGTGGCCAGCCCGATCAATCCGCCCGCCGGCTGCCGGTTCCACCCGCGCTGCCCGCTGGCCACGGACGAATGCCGCCGCCAGGAGCCGCCGCTAAGCGAGGTGGGCGGCCATCTGGTGGCCTGCCATCACGCCGGGAAATGAGGCCGCGCCGCTTTCCACGACGGGGGATTTGATACAATTTCAGCTAATATTCTATGCCTTTGCGCGCGCTCACGCCCCAGGAATAAGGGTGCTTGAGCGCGCGCATTTCGGTTACATAGCCGGCCGCCTCGATCAGGCGTTGGGTAGCGCCGCGCCCGGTAAGTACCAGCTCGCACCCGTCCGATTTTTCTTTTATCAGGCTTAACAGCGCCTCTTCGCCAAACGCGCCGGCCGTCATCGCGCCCAGCGCTTCGTCCAGTATGACCAGGCCTTCCGCCCGCGTGGCCGCCCGCGCGGCCTCCAAAAGCGCGCGCTGCGCCGCGAGATAGCGCTTAAGCTGCTGCCCGTCCATTTCCCAGGGAAAGGCGCGGCCCGCGCCCAGCGCGCGGGTAACCGGTATGCCCAGCTTTTTCAGCGCGCCTATTTCGCTGGAATGCGCGTTTTTGCAAAACTGAAAAATCACCACTTTCATGCCCGCGCCCGCCGCGCGTAACGCCAGCCCCAGCGCGGCGGTGGTTTTGCCCTTCCCCTCGCCCGTATAAATGTGCACAAGCGCGCTTTGCATGAAGCGTCGCCTCCCTTCCCGAAAAAAGTCTTTATCCCCCGCCTTGTCCGTATTCGCCCGCGGGCCGGGTTATGCGCGCGTATTGACTTTGCGCGCCCCGCGCGCTATGCTTTTAAATGGGTATTTATACCCAAAATATCATCTGCCGCCGGCAGAAGGAGGAGTGCGCATGGAGTGGAACCGCCCGCCGGATGCGGAACTTTTAAACAGATTAACCCCCGCCCAGGGCGTCATCGACATGGTGTTGGATACCGACGCCTATAACGAGGTGGACGACCAGTTCGCGCTGTGTTACGCGCTTTTATCGCCCGAGCGGTTAAACGTCCGGGCGGTATACGCCGCGCCCTTTTTTAACGATCGCTCGTCCGGCCCCGCGGACGGCATGGAAAAAAGTTATCGGGAAATTGTACGGCTGCTGGGCAAGCTGGGCCGCAAGGCGGACGGCTTTGCCCTTAAAGGGTCGGACGCGTACCTCCCGGACGGACAGACGCCGGTGGACAGCCCGGCCGCGCGCGATTTGGTAAAGCGCGCGCGCGGCTATTCGCCCCAGAGGCCGCTTACCGTGGTGGCGATCGGCGCGATTACCAACGTGGCCTCGGCGCTTTTGATGGCGCCCGACATCGCGCGCAACATTTCCATCGTGTGGCTGGGCGGCAACCCGATGGGCTATCCCACGGCCCGGGAGTTTAACCTTATGCAGGACGTGCCCGCCGTGCGCGTGGCGCTCGACTGCTGCGCGCCGCTTACGATTATCCCCTGCATGGGCGTATCCAGCCATCTTTTGACCACCCCGGCCGAACTGCGCGCGGCGATCGGCGGCAAAAACGCGGTGTGCGACGCGCTGGTAGAGCTGTTCTGCGCCTATCAGGACGACCATTTCGGCTGGGCCAAGGAGATATGGGATATCTCCACCGTGGCGTATTTAATCAACCCGGAGTGGGTGCCCTGCGCCGCCCTGCCCAGCCCGCTTTTGACCGACGACTGCCACTGGGCCGCCGGCGCGCGCCGCCACCCCATAAAGATGGCCTATTTCTGTTACCGCAACCCCATCTTCCGCGACCTTTTTGAAAAGCTGGCCCGCGCATAACGCAAAAATATAGGGGCCGTCCTTTTAGGCGAATCGCGAAAATAACGACGCCGCGCCGCGTGGCGTCTCTCCGCCGCAGGGAGTCGGCGGGAGCGCGCGGCGCATGGGCCTGGGCCACGAACCGTGGCGGCCGGATACAGCCGTTATTTTCGGGAATCGCCCACGCAGGGACGGCCCCGTTTAACGTGGCGGACGCGCGCCCGGCGCGGCCGCAAGACAGATCTCGAAATTTATCCGGGGCGTAAAACCCCTTGAGGGCGCGCCCCGCGCGGCGGCCGGTTGTCATCCGGCCAGGCTGGCCTTGGGCGCGTCGCATTCCTTGCAGCGCTTATACCCCGCCGATACCGCCTGGCTGAGCGTTACTTTGGGCGTGGTATCCTTTACGTAACGGCATTTGCTGGTATGGTAGTATTGCCCGCCGTCGTTGCAATATACGTAAATGGGCACCGGCGTGGGCGTGGGCTCCACGATGATGCTCTTCTCGGGCACGTACTGCGGCACGTACACTTCGTAGGGCAGTTCGCCCTCGGCCAGCTCCGGCCCCTGCACCTCCACCGCGGGCACCAGGCTGACGATCTCCACGCCGCCCGCGGCCCGCTCCGGCGGGCTGGCCTGCGGCAGCACAATCGCCATCAGCAAAAGCGCAAATACCGAAGATATGGCGCACTTGAGCGCGCGCGGCCAACGGCACTTGTTTCCCCACATCATCAACAGCCCGGCTGGAAAACAGAAAATCAACCAGCGCAAGACCATCCAGTCGGCCGGCCGCAAGCCGCGCCGCCGCCTGGCCCGTTGCCTGTATCGTGCGTGCAATTTAGCAACACGTCCTTACTTTTGTAAAGCGCTTATGGGCATGGAATGCCCACAGCTAACATATATTGTATATGACTTTAGGTAAATTGTAAACCAAATACCATATATAGTATGTATGTCAATTTGAATACAATAACG
>CAWVLE010000065.1:0-4834 GCA_963929805.1 uncultured Eubacteriales bacterium
GTAGTGGGGGCGTAGGTGGGCGCGGAGGACGCGTACAGACGCGTCTGCATCGCGCTGGAGGCGATGCCGGTCGCTTCCCAACCCAGCGCCTTCTGGAAGCGCTTTACCGCGTTTACCGTGCCGCTGCCATAATTGCCGTCCACCGTACCGGTATAGTAGCCCAGCTTTTTGAGCCGGTTTTGCAAATTCTTTACCGCCGTGCCGCTGTCGCCGTAGGACAGCATCGGGTAATCGCTGGAAGGCGCCTGCGTGGGCTGCGGCGTCGGGGTGGCCGTGGGACTATAGCGCACCGCGTCGCCCGAGAACAGCTTTTTCTGTAACGCGGCGGTCGCCACGCCCGTCTGGTTTTTACCGTACATCTTCTGGAAACGTTTTACCGCGGTCGCCGTGCCGCTGCCGTAAACGCCGTCCACCGAGCCGGTGTAATAGCCCAGCTCCTTAAGCGCGCTTTGCAGATTTTTCACCGCCGTGCCGGTCATGCCCGTGCTCAGCGTCTGATAACCCGAAGAAGAGGAAGACGATGTCGGCGAGGGCGCCTTGGTGGGATCCTCGTACACTTCGTCGTAATCGTAATCGTCATCCGTATAATCGTCGCCGCTTCCGTCGTCTATATTGCTGTTATAGCGCGGCGCGCTGGAGGAAAACAGCATCTTTTGAAGCGAGGCGGAGGCGATGCCGGTCTTTGTTACGCCCAGCGTGGTTTGGAAAAGCCGTACGGCCGAGGCCGTGCCGTTTGTATAGTTTCCGTCCACCGTGCCCTCAAAGTAGCCCAGTTCCTTTAGGCGGTTTTGAAGATTTTTCACCGCGTCGCCGCTATCGCCGTAGGAAAGCTCCTCGTAACCTTCAGCGCCCTCGCTCTGCCAGTCCTGCTCGACCGGCGCGGGGGTGGCGTTAATATCGATCGTAGGCGCGGGCGTGGCCGTCGTTTCAATCGTACCGGGATCCGCAGTCGCGAAAGGCAAAAGCGAATCCACGCCAAACTCCGCAAGCGGATCCTCTACCGAGTCCGGCGACGGGGTGCATCCCGCGAGCGCAAGCGACAACGCTACCGGTAAAAGCGCCAGCGCAAGCTTTGCCTTCCATTTGTTTTTCCTGTTCATTTATTCCGCTCCTTCCCTGCCGCATGCGCGGTATGGAAATAATCTGTCTTCACATTTTTTACGATTTTATGACGAAGCTCGCGCCCCGAAAGTTGCATCGTTTTGCTTCAAATGGCAAATTTTCGTTTTTGTCCCGCTTTTTCCCGTCCGCCCGCGCGCATAAGCGCTACAGGCCGACCGTATGGATGATGCCAAAAAGCGTGTTAAGCGCCCCGCCCAGCCGTTCAAACTGTTCGGAATTGAGCTGCTCGCTCCAGACCAAAATGTTTTGCGCGATGCAGCCGTGGATTTCATCCAGTTTATCGCGCCCGCGCTCGGTAATGCTGATATCCACCACGCGCCGGTCGCGCTCGTTGCGCATGCGCTCAACATACCCCTCGCCGGTCAGCCGGTCCACCAACGGGGTTACGTTGGGCCTGGCAATGCCAAAGGTCTGCGATATTTCCGACACCGACATCGAACCGGAATCCCTTAGCGCGGCCAGCACCTGCAGGTGCGAAATGGGTATGCCAAATCGTAAACGGATTTCCTCAAGCCCGAGAAATTTCTTTCTAAGGCTGGGCAGGGATTGCAGTACCTCCCATGCCAAACGGTTAATATTATCCTTTGCACTCTCTCCCGGCACCTCATATCCCTCCCGTCTCTCTCTGCTGGCGCAAAAAGATACCATGGATATTTTACGATAGTTTGCCGAAGATTGCAACCTTATTAATTGATTTTACAAATATATTTTAATTCATGCCAAAAATTGTTACTTTTTCGCTTGCGCACGCTGCGACACGGCCAAAATACATACCTCGTCGTTTTCGTACCACACCGGGTATATACTTTTAAGCTGCGCAATATCGATATCGTATTGGCCGCGTTCATAGCTGCTTATATAGATATAGTCCACCTGATACTGATCGATCAGCGCGGCGCGCCGCGTCGCGTTTTCAAAGATACGCTGTGCGGCGGTCTGCCGGTCGGAATAATCCACGCCGTGAAAATAGAGGTAAGTGCCCGTACCGCACACCAGTTTCTGCCCGGCCAACGCCGCCACGGGGTTGTTATGCTGGCTGCCGGTGGCAAACACGGCGTCCTCCACCGCGTTTTGGGCGACGTACTGCGCGGCTTCCACCTCGCTGGCGCTAAACAGCTGATAATCCGAAATGGCCTCGCGCGCCAGGGTAACCGCGCCCGAGAGCATGGACGCGATCATAAACGCGGTCAGCAACAGCTTCCTGCCGCGCATCAGGCGCATGCGGTCGTATATTTTTACCAGATAACGCGCGACCAGGGGCAGCATCAGTATGAAGGCCACATAGAACAGCTTGTTGTTGTCATATTCATTTTGCTGAAACTGTATAAGCTCCGCCGCCACGTATACCAATAAAGCGCCAAAGGCCAGCGCCCGGTTATGCCGCCTGGCGTCCAGCGCGGCCGGCAGCATTAAGATATATACCAGCCCCACGTTTTTAATCCAAAACCACAGATAGTCGTCCTTCAGGCCCTGGCCGTCCCAGTTTACCCAGTTAAACCTAAACCGCATCGAACCGCCCTCTACGCCGGAAAGCGTCTGCGGAAAGGTAAAGGCTATAAGTTGTGGCAGCGCCAACGCTACGGCTATCGCGCCGTACAGCAAAAATTTGCGCACGACGTCCGCGCGGTTTTTTTCCGCCCGCGCGGCGCAATAGATCATCGCGCCCAGGCTGATTAGCCCCAGCGCTAAAAACGAATGGGTGTGTACCAGCGGCATGGCGCCCGCCCAGACGCCCAACCCCGCAAACTGCGCGCAGCGCCCCTGCCGTATGGCGCGCGAAAGCAGGTACAGCGCGGGAATCACCATCACCCACCCGGCCAGCAGCGTGCGCTGAGGCAGCATCATGTCGGCCACTACGTTTACCCAGCGCAGGTTTAAATCCGGCATGTTGGTGGGCGTCTGGTAAAAGTCAAACAGCGCGGCCATCAGGCGGCTGTTATCCTGCGTGACGCCGTCAAAGGTATACAAAAATCCCAGCCCGCCGTTGAAAAAAAGCAGCGCAAAGGCGATAGCCGCGGCCCGGCCGCTTCGCGTCATTTCGTAAGATAGTATCAAAAACCCCCAATAGCACAGCCCCATCATGAGCGTGCCGGTTATGACAAAAGAGGCCGTAAGCGGCGTGCCCATGACCAGCATGGTCGCCGCCATGGCGTCGGATAAAAACGGATAGCCCAGCCGCGTACCCGGCAGCAGCGTGTATTCCGGCGGATAGGCCGCGTTTTGCAGCCCGGTGGCAATGCCCAGATGCAGGCACAAATCGCCATAGGTGGACTGGCCCACGTGCAGCGCGCCGTCTACCTCGCGCAACACATGCGTGTATTGAAGGTAGGCCGAAAATATCAGCATGGGCGCCACCAGGCAAAGCGTCAAACAGGCGGAAGGATGGGTGGCAAGCGGCGGCGCCTGTAGTCCCCGCGCAGCCGGCGGCGGGGCGGGCAAAAAACGCGTGACCGCCGCGGCCGCTATGGCCACTATGGCCAGTATCGCCGCTGCGGCAAGCGCAGCGCACTGCGCCGTCCAGGTAAACCCCACAAAAAACGCGGCGAGCGAGGGTAGCCACATCATCATAACCAACCCGATCGTCATCCCAAAGTATACGCGCACCGCGGCGCACATGCGCCGAAGCAGCGCAAAGGAAAAGCCGCATCCCGCCAGCAAGAACATCGCCAGCGCCACAATACCCAGCATAGCGCCTCCTGATTAAGCGCAAGCCAACGCGCCGTCCCGCCGCGCATCCCTTCGCGGCCCGGGCGCCCGTCATGCACAGAATTTTGTCATTGGGTATTATTATATAATGATTTAAGCGCTCTGGCAAGTGAGTTGCCATGCATGCGCCATTGCGCCGCGCCAAAAAAACCGCCTTCCCGTTTGAAGAAGGCGGTCCAGCCCATGTTTTACGCTTTGCGCGCCGGTTAAACGCCGGCGGCGGCCGCGCGCAGGCGGTCTACGTAATCCAGTTTTTCCCAGGGCAGGTCCAGATCGTCGCGCCCAAAGTGGCCGTAGCTGGCCACCTGCGCGTAAATAGGGCGGCGCAGGTTCAGCCGCTCGATAATGGCGGCGGGCCGGAAATCGAAGGTTTCTTCCACGATGCGCGAAAGCGCCTCATCGCTCATTTTGCCCGTTTTGTGCGTATCCACAAACAGAGACACCGGCTTTGCCACGCCGATTGCGTAGGCCACGCCGATTTCGCAAATATCGCACAGCCCGGCGGCCACCATATTTTTTGCCGCGTGGCGCAACGCGTAAGCGGCCGAGCGGTCCACCTTGGTGGGATCCTTGCCCGAGAAAGCGCCGCCGCCGTGCGGCGCGTAACCGCCGTAGGTATCCACGATGATTTTGCGTCCGGTCAACCCGGAATCGCCCTGCGGCCCGCCGATGACGAACCGGCCGGTTGGGTTGATCAAAAAACGCGTATTCTCATCGAGCAGATTTGCGGGAATGACCTTGCGGATGACCAGTTCGATCATGTCCTTTTCAATTTGCTCATGCGTGGCCTCGGGCGCGTGCTGGGTGGAAAGCACCACCGTATCCACGCGCACGGGTTTGCCGTCCTCATATTCCACGGTCACCTGCGCCTTGCCGTCCGGCCGCAGGTAGTCCAGTATATGTTCCTTGCGCACCTGGGCCAGGCGGCGCGTCACCCGGTGCGCCAGCGCGATGGCCATGGGCATATATTCCGGGGTTTCGTTGCAGGCGTATCCGAACATCATGC